>CAJQOE010000001.1 GCA_905479885.1 uncultured Rickettsiaceae bacterium
TAGGTTTTGTCTATTTTTTTAGGTATTTAGGGGGTCAATAGTTCATTACAATAGGGGGTCAAAAGGTAGTTACAATTTACAATTATTAATTACCTTGTTGCGTTGTCTATAAATAGATGTAATATATTAATGATAATTTAACTAGGGGTTGAAGATTCTTTAATTAGTAAAATTGTAAATTAGAGAACCATGGACAGTGCAACCTTAACATGTTATATTATCGATATTAATATAAGATTGGTTGTTCTAAATTAATCAAAACGTTACATATAATTATGGCCCAAAAAACCACACCTTTTTCTTTAGATGATTTAACTACCGAAGTGGCAAAAGAAGGGGTCTCATTTTTATTAAAGCTTAGTCATGAGCTAAAAACTCCGATACATGGCATAGGTGGAATTTCTACATACTTAAGCGATAACTGGAATGATTTAGATGATGAAACACGTCGTAACAGTGTCGCCGCTATTGCCAGTGCTAGTAAAAATTTAGCCACATTGGTCGATTCTTTGCTGGATAAAACAAATGACCAAGAACAAATTAATTTTAAGTTTATTAAATTAGATCTGGTGAAAGCAACTGAATCAGCGGTTGAAATATGCAAAAATTTATATATTAATAAAAAGGACATAGAATTTAAATTAGAAAAGCAAGTGGATCTATGTTTGTCCATTGCTGACTCTTTTTGGTATGGGCAATTATTAACTAATTTACTATCAAATTCAATTAACTATTCTAAAAAAGGTACTATTGTTGTAAAACTTACAACAGAAGAAAAAAACGGCGTTAATAATTTTACTGTTTCTGTACAAGATGAAGGCGTTGGTATTCCAGCGGCAGAGTTAAGCAATATATTTACCCCATTTAACCGTGGAAATATAGAAAGTTTATATGCTCAAGGCACGGGGCTTGGTTTGTCTATATGCCGGGAAATAGTGGAGGCACATGATGGTACTATTTGTGCATCAAACAATCAAGAAATTGGTTCTACTGTTGAATTTTCAATTCCTATAAAAATGTAACAACTTAAATTATGAACGCACCAAGAAAAAGAAACATTATTCTTTTTATAGATGATGAGAGGATTTGTCATACATTAGTTGAACTAATCATACCAAATTTTAAGGATTATAGATTAGTTAATGCATTTAATGGTCAAGAGGCAATCGATTTAGCCAAACGATATTCAAGTGAGTTATGTTTAATTTTATCAGATATAGTATTACCTGATATTAATGGATATGAAGTGTTTAAAATTTTACGACAAGATGAAAGATTTGCTAAAACTCCATTTATATTTCAAAGTGGTCTAGCAGCTCAAGAGGAAGCTTTGCGTAATAATATTTTTGAAGATATAAAAATCATATACAAGCCGTATAAACAAGAAGATCTACTCAAATCTATTGAGAAAGCATTGGTTGGTGCGGAAGAGGCTTGATAATAATTTAGTTTAATCGTATTATTCTGTATTCCTAAATTTTTGAATAATAGATATAATAATGTCCTCTGATAATTTCTATATTACCACCCCTATATTTTATGTAAACGATGTACCACATATTGGTCACGCATACACTAGTATTGCCTGCGATGTATTAGCACGTTTTATGAGGCTTGCTGGTAAAAATGCGCAGTTCCTTACTGGTACGGATGAACATGGGCAGAAAGTTGAAAAGTCTGCTGAAAAAGCAAATATTGCACCGCAAGAGTTCGTTGATAAAACTTCTGCAAGTTTTCATAAAATGATGAAAACTCTTAATATCTCTAATAATGACTTTATACGTACCACGGAAGCGCGTCATAAAAAAGCCGTAATGGCTTTTTGGAGTAGTCTTGAAGATAGTGGCAACATATATTTGGGTAAATATGATGGTTGGTATTCTGTTAGAGATGAAGCTTATTATAGTGAAAGTGAATTAACAGAAACTGGTTTGGCACCAACTGGCGCTCCCGTGGAGTGGGTAGAGGAGCCGAGCTATTTTTTTGCTTTATCTAAATGGCAAGATAAACTTCTAGAGTATTATGAACAAAATCCAGAATTTATTTGGCCAAAATCAAGGCGTAATGAAGTCATTAGCTTTGTTAAAGGTGGCTTGATTGATTTGTCAATTTCTCGAACTAGCTTTAAGTGGGGAGTTCCTGTCCCTGGAAATCCAGAGCATGTAATTTACGTATGGCTCGATGCTTTAACAAATTATATTGCAGCTTTAGGTTATCCAGATGAGCGGCAAGATTTTACAAAATTTTGGCCAGCATCTGCGCATGTAGTAGGAAAAGATATTTTGCGTTTTCATGCAGTATATTGGCCAGCTTTTTTGATGGCGGCTGGTTTAGATTTACCGAAATCTATTGTTGCGCATGGTTGGTGGACTAATGAAGGCGAGAAGATTTCAAAATCAGTAGGTAATGTTATTGACCCTTTTAAACTTGTGGAAGAATTTGGCTTAGACCAAGTGCGCTATTTCTTAATGAGGGAAATAAATTTTGGTAATGATGGTAATTTCTCACGTGATAATTTAATCCTACGTAATAATAGTGAACTTTCAAATAAAATAGGTAACTTACTACAACGTACTAGCGCTTTTGTTTATAAACATTGCGACCGCAAAGTTCCGAACATAGAACCTGCATATATTGATGTAGTATATGAAACTGCTTTATTTCAAGAAATAGCTACAATCATAGATAATAATATACTGCAAATGCAGGCATTCAATATTAACAAAGTCATAGAAAATATATTGCACATTACTGAACTTGCAAATGCTTATATAGACGTAGAAGCCCCCTGGGCTTTGCGTAATACTGATCCAGAAAAAATGCAGCAAGTGCTTTATTTATTAATGGAAACATTGCGTTATATAGCTATTATGTTGCAACCATTCACACCGGACGCAGCGAGCAATATGTTGAGTCAGTTAAATGTCCCAGATAACCAACGTGCTTTTATTAATTTGAATAAAGAATATGCATTGCAGCCAGGCGCTACAATCAGAGAGCCGAAACCAATATTTCCTAGATTAGATCAATGATAATAGTCGATTCACATTGCCATTTGGATATGTTAGCAGAACATGATTCAACAGATAATATTATTAAAAGAGCAATCGAGTCTGATGTGCACTATTTACAAACTATATGCACTAGGCTTGATGGATTTGAAAAGATACTGAATATTGCCAAAAAATATACCAACGTATTTGCTTCAGTTGGTGTTCATCCAAGTGAAGTGGAAGAAGTGACGCCAGCAGAAATATTAGTACAACTCTCTACGGATAAAAAAGTAATAGGTCTAGGTGAAACTGGTTTGGATTATTTTTATAATAAGGAGCTAGTTCATCAACAATTACAGCGCGATTCATTTCATCAGCATCTAATCGCTGCGCAAGAAAATAACTTACCGGTAATAATACATACTAGGGATGCAGAAGCAGATACTTATAATATTTTAGCTGAAAATAAAAAATACAAAGAATTTCCCGGCCTGATACATTGCTTTACGGCCTCAAAAGAATTTGCATCCAAGGTGCTGGATTTAGGAATGTATATTTCTATATCAGGGATTGTAACTTTTAAAAATGCTGAAAACATACGTGAAGCACTAAACTATGTTCCAATAGAAAGAATCTTAGTCGAAACTGATTCTCCATATTTAGCTCCAGTACCTAAGCGTGGTAAAACTAATGAACCGGCATATACTAGATATGTGGTAGAATATTTATCAGAGTTAAAAGGTATTAGTGTCGAGAAAATGGCACAACAAACGACTGATAATTTCTTTCAACTTTTTTCTAAAGCTCAAAAAAACCTAGAAATATAGCCTATAAAAGCCTTGAGCTAGCAGGATATACAAAGGCGCTGTTGAAAAGTAAAGTAAAATATGCTACACTGCTAAAGATGACCAACAAAGCTATGAAAAAAGACAATAAAATTCCTAGAACAGTTATAGATGAACTATTTCCTGTATATGGTTCTTCTCATTTGTCATTTTTTGGGGATAGTTTACTGCATGCTGACCCATTAAAAGATTCGTCTTCCGAAATTCCGGATGTCTTTCCAGGAATAATTGATAATTTGAAATAAATTACCTTTACAAATATCTTAGTTATTTAGATTAGCGCAGAAAGTGCTATTTAAAAACTTGTTGGTTATTAGATAAACCACTTGATAAATAATTATAGATATTATTCATACGTTAAATAAAAAAAGGAAATATATGGCTAATAAAAAAATACAAATATGTGATGCAATCATCCATCCTGGTGAAATAGCAAATTTAGCAATGCCAATGCCTGAACAATATAGATGCTCTCCTCTTTATATGCCAATTAAAATAATACATGGAAAAAAAGAAGGTCCATGTTTAGTTGTTTTCTCAGGGTTAAAAGGTACGGAATTAAATGGTATTGAAATTACGAATAGATTGATCGATTCCTTAGATGCATCACAAATTTCAGGCACTATCATTGCGATACCAGTTGTAAATGTTTATGCCCTGACACATTATCCTTCGGCTCTGCCTTCGGGAGGTGATCTGGCTAAGTGCTTTCCAGGTAATGAAGATGGTAGCTATGGTGAACGTATAGCCTTCCTTTTTACCAATGAGATTCTTAAGAAAGCAAATTATTGTATAGAGTTACAAACAGGAGGTATGAATCATAATATTTTGCCTCAAGTATATTGTAATTTTGATAATCCTCAGACGAAAGAATTAGCAAAAGTTTTTCAATCTCCAGTAGTTACTAATGTCTCTTTAGTTGGTAATCATTTAAGGCAAACTACAGAAGATCTTCAAGTACCTTTATTGGTTTATGAAGCAGGAGAAGCAATGCGTTTTGATGAAAATGCCATAGGTTTAGGAGTAGATGGTATAAAAAATGTAATGTGTGCAATTAATATGCTGTCAAAAGAACATACAACAGAAGTAATGCCAATTTTTTCTAGAGAGGAAGATTGGATAGTTTCTCATAAAGGAGGGATATTACATACCACCGTTTCACTTGGACAAGTTATAGAGAAAAATACTGTTCTTGGCACAATAAGTGACCCATTTGGATCAGATATAATCGAATCTATTAAATCCGTGCAAAAAGGAGTTATCGTTGGAATTAATACTTCCCCCTTAATACATGAAGGGCTGCCTATATTTAAAATTGCATCTTTTGTAGATAATGAGAAAGCAGAGAATGTCATTGAAGAATGGAACAAAAATCAACAAGATAGCGAGATAGGATAGTCGGCGTGCAAGATAATAAATTTAGGACAAAAGGCTTTGTAGTTTGGGGATTGTGCGCAATATTCTTTCTATATGAATTTTTCCTTCGTACTGTAACTGGTACGTATCAAGATGCTATAATGCAAGATTTACAATTAACATCTTTCCAGTTTTCTTTATTGAGCACAACCTTGTTTTTTATTGTATATGGAGCTATGCAACTCCCTGTGGGTATTATTGTAGATAATATAGGCCTAAAAAAATCTATAATTATAGCAACATTATCTTGTTCTATAGCGTCTATTGGCTTTGCTTATTCCTATAGTTATGAAACAGCAATATTTTACCGAGGGATTATGGGCTTTGGTGCTGCCTTTGGCTTTATTTGTTTGTTAATGGCAGTATATGACTGGATGCCTCACCGTTATAGCGCTATTTTTATTGGTTTATCCCAATTGATTGGGACCTTGGGTCCAATGACTGCCACTGGTCCACTGCATACTTTATCAACAACTATGGGAGTCACTTGGCGCCAACTATTTCTATATTTAGGAATTTTTGGAGTGGTCTTATTAGTGCTAGCTTTTTTGTTTATCGAAAATAACCAACAGAAAGCTGGGAAGTATATTATACTATATAAACCAGAGAGTTTGTCTGTTGCTATTAAGCGACTATTTACCAGGAGTCAACCATGGTTCATAGCAATTTTATCTACCTCATTATATTTTACAATCGAATATCTTTCAGAGAATGAAGGCAGAGCATTTTTGCTGCAAAAAGGTATATCTTTAGGAACATCTTCATACATGCTTACAACGTCATGGATTGGATATGCTATAGGTTGCCCTTTGCTAGGCTATTTTTCTGATTTATTACAGAGAAGAAAACCAATTATGGCTTTTGCAGCTGTGTTGGGTTGCTTATCAATAACATCTATTTTGTATTTACCAACTAACTATTTAGTTGTTTCATTCTTTTTCTTGGGGATAAGTGCTGGTGGTCAATCTATTGGTTTTGCAACCATTGCTGAACATTTTAAAAAACAGTTTGTAGCCATAGGCTTTGGATTAAATAATGCCATGATAGTACTTATTGCGGCAATTAATGCGCCATTAATTGGCTTTCTGCTAGATAATAGCAAGCAAGGAAATAAAATAACTCTTGCTGATTACCAATCAGTGTTTAATGTACTTATAATTTTATCAGTGATTTCTGTGGTTGTAGCAGTTTTTTATATAAAGGAAACCTTCTGTAAATCTTCAGCAGATTTTACTTACTTAAAAAAAAGATGACGTTATTTTTTCAACATGAGTACTAAGTGCTATAAACAGAATAAGAATCAGTATTATAGATAATCATGTTATTCTATGCCCTTTAATTCATATCATAATTGTAAAAAACTACATAAGTTGATTAATTATTATTTGCAACAAAAACTCCTACAACTTCAAGGTGAGAGCTCCAGTAAAATTGGTCTACTGGGGTAACTTCAATTAATTTATATCTTCCTTTTTCTAAGGTAGCTGCATCACGCGCAAAGCTCTCTGGATTACATGAAATATAAACTATGATTTTACACATACTACGGGATAATTCTTTGATTTGCTCTACAGCCCCCGCTCTTGGTGGGTTAATGACAGCGAAGCGATATGATTGCAGTTCTGCTTTTGTCAAAGGGTTAGTAAACAGATCACGCTTATGTAGTGTAAGTTTTTCTTCCGCTGTGTCTTTTAAAGCCTTGAGTGCTGTGACATCAGATTCAAAACCATCTACAGTAAAACGCTTGCTAAGTGGCAGAGCGAACGTGCCACGACCACAGAATAGGTCAACTACTGAACCTTCTTCTTCAGGTAAATATTCGTCTACTAATTTGGCTAATATTTGATCGGACAAAAAGCTAGCTTGCAGGAAATTTTTAGCATCCGTCGCTACTTTTTTACCACCTAACAAAATATAAGGCTTCTCTCTTTCAAATAAAGTATTAAGTTTTTTAGCTGAACAGAATTGCAACCTAGTGATATCAACATTTTTTGCAAAATCCGTTAATTTAAGTATTTGATCTGGTGTAAGGGTAGTAAGGTTATGCAACTCGATTAGCATATCAATACCGTTACTTGCATGCGTTAGAAAAATTTCAGCTTTTTGTCGCTGCTCTAAAATACTCATAAGTACTTCTTTGAGCGGCATAATGATATCTGACAAGGCACTCATAGTGGCTGGGCAACCATCGATGTCAATAATCTGATGTGAATGAAAGCGGTGAAATCCAAGAAGAACACGCTCATCTTTTTTAATAGCTTGTAAATTGATACGGCGACGATTTCCTTTGGGAATGGTAATAATAGGCTTGATAGCAGTTTTGGGGGGTAAAACATTTTTTACAAGACCAAGCTTAAACTCATCGTAAGCCTGCTGATCCATATGTTGGAGTGTGCAACCTCCGCATCGTCCAAAATATTTACATTCTGGTGTAATCCTATGAATTGAAGGCTTTTCAATAGCTGTAAGTACACAATTAGCCTGTTTTCTATATTCGTGTCTTTCAAAATTTATGATTTCACCGGGAAGCGCATACGGTACTTTTACTAACCCAACAGGAGTTTTACCACATCCAAGCCCTTGTTGGTTTACAAACTCAATCAGGCAAGTGCCTTTTTCTATTATAGTCATTATATTTTATGTAATTTCATGTCGATGAATAATAACATAAAATCTCAGATTAAGTAGCTCTATTATTATATATCTAATAATAGAGCTACTTAAGGATGATAATTAGTATTATCGTCAACTTTAGTTAAAAGCAATAACAGCTAGCTTGGGTTTTAACATAATATCACTTGCATTGACCTGTTACATAACAACTATATAATCCTGATCCTCATTCTTAACCGCGCTTATACAACAACTGTTGTTAGTCGTCATCTTTTATACACTTAATATCTGTGTATTCAATATCATCTGAGAATACTCCGTGCACAACCCTGTATAAAGGCTCAAACCCGAATGTAGGCAAAGCATAGGGATTATCTTTTGAAACGATAGGTATACAATATCTCTTCAGTGGTCTAACAGCATGCCACCCAGACCGACAAGTACCAGTAGCTTCTTTGCCTAATTCAGTTTCAGGCCAATAGGCATAGCCATTTTCTTGAGAATAATTCCCTTCCGCGGCGCAGGTTCCCTGCGGGATAGCAGCACATAACCCAAGTTCTACTGATGTTTTACTACGTAGCCCGTAGTTATCTGCATCATAATTAATAGCCACACCGCTTGGCGCCCCGGCATAAGATGAAGAAGCGGTTGGGTCATAAAACTGACTCGCTGGTAGCTTATTGCCATAAGAAACACTTGGTATATGACGATCTGCCACATCTTGACTGACTTTGCACAACTCAACGCCACCATCATAACATTTTCCTTGTGCCCCACAATCTCTAATATTAATTGTACCACCACTTATTTTGCTTAAAGAATCTGCTACAGGACAAACTCCTTGTTGTATTACTGTACAAGGATTAAGTCCACCATTTTTAGTAGCCTTTGCAGATAACAGACTACATCTTACTGTATCTTTATTTAATAATTTTGTTAAAACACACATTTCAATATCATCTGGACATCTTCTACTATTTACATTGGTTAAACATGCATAGGTGCCCCCGAAATTATAATGATCATTTATATACTCTAACCCGCTAATATAAACAGCATCCTCATTTAATACTCCTCCAGCAATCGGCAAGGCATTATCTTGATACACTCCAAACAAACTAGAAGCATTAGGTGCCTTAGTTCCAGTAAATGGTTTTGTAATAAATGCATCGTTTGTTACAAATGATTCAAACTTATTACCAGCCAAATTAATAAAACTATTTGCACTGGAGCCTATATTATACACAGATAACGGTTCAATACGCGCTGAAGTGGAAATTCCATCTTCGCTATAAGAAACAACAAATTTAGGAGAAAAATGGCTGGTACTACAACTAACGCTACTAGACGCGCTACCACAATCATGTATTATAACGCCTGAGGGTGGCACTCTATCACTGCAACCAACTACAAAATCACCTTCAAACACGCAAAGCTGATTTGGTTCTTGAGTAAATGAATAAGTAGTATTAAAGCCAGATTCCCTTACTATCGAAGCATTAAAATGCGCAGTTCTATTACCTTTATCAACTAAAGTAAAATCTTGAGTTAAGGGCGCTATATCACTGGATGTTTGGATTGGTAAAAATGGAAGACTAATATCAACAAATTCACCCATATTCACCCCCCATATTTCTTGACAAGTGGCACTAGAACTACTTGGGCAATCATTTAAATCATTACGAAAATATTGTTTTGCGGTTAAAACACCACCTAATTTTTCACCGTAAACTATACGAAATCCATCCTGACAGCCATTGCTTGTCACACTACATGTGTGAGGCAACATGGTTTTAATACAGGCAGATCCGGTAGCTGCATCATCGCAATGTTTTATTATATCCCTATAAGCAGTAGATGCATGCAAAGCCCCTGCAGAAGAAAATGGCCCTAAATTTTCAATTACTACACATGAATCTGTTATCATTGGATTTTCACCATTACGACATAATGGTACTAATGTTTCATACCCCACTCTAACAGAGTTATTAATAAAATTATTAATAACTGTTGAAACCACGCAAGGTTTATTACCAGTTGAGTTTACAAAATCTCCATTAGAGTGAACAAGGTTACCATCTGAATCGATGAAATCTTCACTTGTACCTTTAGGACAAATATCAGATATAGTAGCCACTTGAAAAAAAGGAGCAACTTGTTCACAATATGGCGGAGGAAAAGGACCAAGGGGTAAATTGACACATCCATAATCTTTAGAATCAACGGCGCGGTTAATTTGTCCTACTTCATCCAAAAAGTCTATCAATAAACTTCCTACCCACTCAATCACATCTCCTAAAAATGACATGAGATCCTTCATTACTGAACCAAATGTAGTTTCACCATCTTCGCCATCATCCATTAAGCCAAATAGTGAGCCTAATAAATCCAATGGTGACTGAGCTATACTAGACGCAGCTTCTACAAAAAATTTAATAACCTTAACTATTGGATGTAACTCTTTGGTTTTATGATAAGACTGCTTATTGGGATCAAGATCCATTACATCAAAGCCATCTTCTGCGCTAAAAAAAGATGGGTCTCTATACGCACATAACTTTGGAGAATCAAAGTTTAATCTTTCACCATCATTACCATAAATTGGCTCATCCTCTTTTTCAGCTCCATCAAAAGTTAAATGCTTGCCTTTTCTGTATCCAGGATCCGCAGCTAGACCTCTATCATCATCTTTAGGTAAGGCAATCCTTGCACACATACGGTGTAGTGGTAGAGCATAACCACCTGCAAGCGTTACACATTCACCATCCCAGTCTAAAGTATTGCTAGTTGTCCAACAAGCAACAGCATTGCATTGCTGCCCTCTGACCCTAATTTTCGGAGTAAAATAATTACTTTCAGCTGTTGCCTCAGCGCATAAATTTTCATAATACAAAATCCAAGCACCAGGAAACCCAGGAGCGCCTCCTCCATCCACGTCTTTTTCCCTTACTAAGCATGTCTTATTGTGTCGGTCTCCATTTTTATTCCATGGCGGACAAAGATAATTTTTTTTACCACGGTTATAAGTTGTGCCATTCCATGTCTCATACTTATCTCCATCATCACCGCAATTACATGGGTCTTCAACGCATGCCCAGACATCACCCCAACTCACTGCAAATACAGCCGGAGAGTAACATAAAAATACTAATAATATTATTATCTTTTTAATCACCTGGAGCTTGCCCACTTATATTACCTAACATTTTCAAGTTCTTCATAAAACTCTTGTACCCAATCTTCAGGTTTGTTATTGCCGAATTCTTTGATAACTTCTTTGTAAATTTCTCTCTCTTGTTGACCCGAACAAAACAATCTCGTAAGGCCGGGAAGCCCCCCAATACTAAGTTCAGAAGCTATAGATTTACCATCTTGCTTAATTAAAAACATCCGTGATGTTATAGTAAGCTTAGATAATTTTTTAAACTCAACAGATTCTAGGCTTAGCACTTTATCAATACCTACTACGCTAACTTCCGAAGGCAAAATAAAACTAGTATTTACCTGTGTAACCCATTCCTGCGGGATGTTTTTTGTATGCATCTTCTGCAACGCATCAATATCAACACCGCTTATAAAAACTCCATTCATTGCTGTCATATTTGCTGCTAATAGCGGAAAGAATCCTGCATAATGTTCAAGATTCAGAAGTTCTGATAAATTATCTACAGCAAATAGCTTAGGACCATCTCCAACTGTCTGCATAATGTTTTGAGAAGATAACACTATAGCGGCTTTTACTGCTCGCATTGCATTTCGGTCATATTCGAACTGCTCAATAAGTTTTTTCTCTTTAGGGTAATTAGCTTTTGTATAAGCGGCATCATCGAAATCCTGTAAATTAATAGCCACCAAAGAACCTTCTGACAAACTAACAGGAGTATCTCGTTCAAACACTCTATAATAAATACCCTCTGGCAAATATATGGTCAAACGCTTACGTAATTCCTTACCACCCTTATCTAAATCTTTTAATGTTTGAATTACTTTAGAAAGAATGCGTTCTTGCACTGGCAGCTTAAACACAGAATCGCTTAAAGTCTTTAACAAAGGTAATTCGCTTTCTTTCAAAGGGTCAAAATAATGTTTTGCAATAATTTTGAAGAAATTAAATAAAAAGTCTCTATTTTCTTTGGTGTCTTCACAAAGAAGTGGGTTAATTATATTTTTACCTCTCTGAAACCAGTTACCCCCGCGTGCTTTTATGTATAAACCAGAATCCATATCATCTGTGAGATAAATTGTCGTCGGATTATATTTATCCGCCTCTGATATCAAAAAATTTAATAAAGTTGTTTTTCCAGCTTTATGTTCACCAAAAATACATGTAGTGCCTACATTGGTTTGATCATGAAAATTCATAAAGTACGGCGTACCCTTTTCAGTCCTCAGCAAAGTCACTGCGCGACCCCAAATGCTATACTGATTGCCTGTAGGAAAATTATGTAGAGAAGCTAAAGCAGCTGTGTTCTTTAAAACTGTTGGGCGCATACGTGATAAAAATGAAAAATTTGCTGGTAATTGTGCCCAGAAGGTTTTTTCAAGATTAACATCTTCCCGTACATGCACTATACCAATTTTAGATAATGACTCAGAAGCTTGATAAACTTGTTTATCAAGCGTTTGTAGATCGTCTCCAATAACCATAAAGGAAATCTGCTGATAACAAAAACGTATATTATCTCTATTATTATCTATGATTACATCTAAGCCTTTAAGCTCTCTTAATTCAGAATCACCACTGACTCCCAATATGTAATCTTGATCTTCATATACCGATACTACTTCCTCACGATCAACAAAATAGAACACTTCTGTCGCTACCATTTCTACAGGTATTTGTAGAAATTTATCTAAAGCCTCAGCTGAAACTTCTTTATATTCTTTGATTGACATCAAAGCTGCAAATTTTTTCCCGTCATCGCCAATTACTTCTATTTTATCGCTACCTACAGCATATTGATGCGATGCAAGTGCTGCTGAAATATCAGATATAGGCACAGGGCAATCTTCTTCATTAAGTTGCATAATACGACGATAAAGAAACATAGGGTCTGAATAGCATTCTTCTCCTTCGATTCTTATGCCTAATTTTTGTGCGCCATATTCGCTAACTCCTTCCAATACACCATTAACTGTTTTATTTAATTCAATTTCCGCAGATGCAAAATATTTCTCTTCAAAGCTGCTGATAGTATTGGCTGAAAGTGAATTCACCCAAGAATTAAAATTCTTAAGTCTAAGCTCAGGCGCTTGGTGCACTATGGTTATATAAAGGCGATTTACGAACTTATCATGCCAATAATTCTTATGTCGCCAAATATCATGAATATTTGCAGAAAGTAACCCGTTATACTCTGCATCATCATCTAAATCATCTTTTCTTCTAATTGTATGTATCCAAAAAGCAAATTTTTTACAATCCACTGTGTTACGTATAGACTCTCGAACTACTTCACGCAAATTAAACAAATTTTTGCTAATTTTTTCTGAGTGAATACCATTAATCTGTATTGTTTGTAATAATTCTCCATTTTTGGTCAGTAATGTGTGCTCATTATAATGGCACGCCACTGGTACAAAGTCCTCGGAAGCGCTATTATATAAATTACTATCAGATGATTTTGATGCTGCCACAAT
This sequence comes from uncultured Rickettsiaceae bacterium, assembly GCA_905479885.1. Classification (GTDB taxonomy): domain Bacteria; phylum Pseudomonadota; class Alphaproteobacteria; order Rickettsiales; family Rickettsiaceae; genus Megaera_A. Next base: position 13,508 of record CAJQOE010000001.1, read on the forward strand.
AAACCTAATTTTTATAAAAATATTCTTAAAACAAAATACTCCAAATTTATTATGCCAGTAAGATATCCAGCAGAAAAGACTTACAGTGGTAAAAAGCGTATAATTACACCATTAATTGTTACAACTGGGGTACTAATACCAAACAAGCAATATATTGCTAAATTATTTATGCAATTTCTTCGCTAATATCACCAGACAAATCCAAGATGCTTGCAGGTTCTAAATCTAAATTCATAAGGTTTAATTCTATATTTAAAATATCAACTTTGACTTGGCATAGTTTAGCTTGAACATCATAAAAATATGGTATATTAGGCAATACTAAATGAACATCACAACCCATTTTTTTAGCTTGGCTGCAATTATTATAAGAATCATCTATTAATATTACGTCTTGAACATTATCAACATGCTTTAGTTGCATTGCTAATGCAATATGTTCATTTTTACACATAGACTCAATCATTGGAAAGCCTGATATAACATCTATCTTAGCTATCTCTTCACTGGTAAAACCTAATTTTTCTAAAGCCACGTTAACTATATCTGGAAAATGATTATGAGTAGCAATAACTACTTCAACGTCTGCTTTGAAAAATTCTCTTATCATCATGACGAACTCTTCGGGAAATTGAAAAGAACTTTTTGTAAGTAAAGTTTGGCCATATTCTCGAACTGCCTTTGCATCATAATTTGCATTAACCTTAGTATTTTTATCATACACTTTGCCATTTAAAACCAAACCTCTCTGGGCTGCATACGCAACAAAATGTTCATTATACAACTGATTGTGCGTGTGCACACTTGCAACTGTGATTACACCATCAAAATCCACTACCGCTAGTTTCATAAATTACTCTCCCCTAAAATAATAAATGACTGTAATTTTAACAAAGATTGTAAAATTAAACAAAAGAAAAAATATTCAATATTTTTATAGAACGTAATTGACTTGATCGAACAAAGGCAATCCTTTAATATCTGATCAACAATCATGATATTTAAAAAATGAATTACATAAAAAAAACACTAACCCACAGCAAAACAAGAGCTCTTATATTATTATTACTAGCTATTATAACCGGCATATCGCTTGCATCGTATAGTCCTAGCGACCCTTCGTTTAATCTAGTAACAGATAATATTCCCAGCAATCTATTATTATATTTAGGATCTTATACTGCAGATCTAATCTATCAAATATTTGGGCGAGCTGCATTTATCTTCCCATTGTGCGCCACCTCCTGGTCATATTTGTTATTTCGCAATGGCAAGGTGGGCTATGCTTTCTTGCGTACTATATCGATGCTATTTGCTATTATATGTGCATCTGGTGCTTTTGCATCCCTTGAAATAAAACTCCTACCTGCTGGTGGTGGTGGCGTTACGGGGTTAGCTATTTCACACATTATTTTATCGTTCACACAAATTGTTAATTATAAAGAGTTGATTATCCCAGGATACATAGTGCTAGCTATTATATTTACTATATTAGCACTGGGCATCCCTTTTAGACTATACAAACTGGTTGTGTTTGTGTTTTTCAATACAATTATTCAGGTTATAAACAAAACTGGTATTTTTCAAAAACTTGGATCGAAACTTAATACCTTTGATACAGGTGACGCATATTATGCCGAAGGCGAGTTCGGTTCAATAAACCAACAAAACAAAGTTCCTTTTACAGAAGAGGCTAAAGTAAAAAAACAATCAGCACCAATAGTTAGAAAAACTCGGCCAATTGAACAAAATACTTCTGAACAAAACACCCTCCCCCCTATAGATTTACTAGATGAAGCTGATACTCAGAGCTTCAAACCACAAACTCAAGCTGAGCTTACAGAACGTTCGGAACAATTAGTCTCTGTGCTCAAAGATTTTGGCGTTAAAGGACAAGTCATTGCCGCTCTAGAGGGCCCAGTAGTTACGATGTATGAATTCGAACCAGCTGCTGGTACTAAATCTTCCCGTATTATTGGGCTTGCTGATGATATAGCAAGGTCTTTGTCCGCAGTTTCTGCTCGTATTGCTGTCATTCCAGGCAGAAACGCGATTGGTATTGAACTACCTAATAAAAAACGCATGTTCTTCAGGTTAAAAGAATTAGTTACAACTTCAGAATTTCAAGATTCACATACATCTCTTCCCTTAATCCTAGGAAAAGATCTAAGCGGCAGTCCACTTGTTGCTGATTTAGCTAAAATGCCACATTTACTTGTAGCTGGAACTACAGGATCTGGTAAATCAGTGGCCATTAATGCAATGATTATGTCTCTGTTATATAGGTACACCCCCGATGAATGTAAAATGATCATGATCGATCCTAAAATGCTAGAATTATCGGCTTATGACAATATCCCACATTTAATGACTCCAGTTGTAACCGAACCAGGGAAAGCAGTAGTCGTTTTAAAGTGGGCGTGTAAAGAAATGGAAAATCGTTATCGTTTAATGTCTCACCTTGGTGTTCGTAGTATTGCTAATTACAATGTAAAAATTCAAGAAGCAGCCAAGGCAGGCAAAATACTAGAACGTAAAGTACAAACTGGCTTTGATCCAGAAACGGGCAAACCAATACACGATACAGTGCCTATTGATATGAATAAAATGCCTTTTATCGTAGTTATAGTTGATGAAATGGCTGACCTCATGCTAGTTGCTGGCAAGGATATCGAATCATCTATTCAAAGACTGGCTCAAATGGCTAGAGCTGCTGGAATTCATCTTATTATGGCTACGCAAAGACCATCAGTAGACGTAATCACCGGCGTGATTAAGGCTAACTTTCCAAGCCGCATTAGCTTTAAAGTCACTTCTAAAATTGATAGCCGCACCATTTTAGGCGAGCAAGGTGCAGAACAGCTTCTCGGCATGGGAGATATGCTTTATATGGGCAACAGCGCTAAAATATTACGTGTGCACGGTCCATTTGTTGATGATAAAGAAGTTGAGAGAGTAACCAATTTTTTAAGGGACACAGGGACACCAGAATATATTTCTGCAGTAACTGAATCTGAAGAAGATGAAATGTTAAACAATGAATTTGAAAATAGTGGCGAGGACGATATGTACACTCAAGCTGTAAATATCGTACGTACCGAACGCAAAGCATCCATTAGTTATATCCAACGTTGTCTTAGGATTGGCTATAACCGGGCCGCAAATTTAGTAGAAGAAATGGAAAAAAATGGAATTCTCTCCAGTCCCAATCATTCCGGGAAACGCGAAATATTACTACCGGAAGATTAACTTTTTAACTAAATTATATGCTTTTATTATCATTTTATCTGTGGTATAATACTTGCCGTTCTCTTACTATCAAATTATGAGGTGTGTATGTCCAAAACTCAAGAATTCCAAGTAGGTGATAAAGTTGTCTATCCTTCACATGGAGTCGGTGAAATCACAGAAATCGAAAGCCAAGCTATTGCAGGTACAACACTTGAAGTGTATGTAATTTCTTTTCCACAAGACAAAATGACATTACGAGTTCCTGTCACAAGAGCATCTATATCTGGCCTTAGAACGTTAGCTAATAAAACTTCTATAAACGAAGTTTATAACATCCTAAATGGCAAGCCAAAACGTGGTAATAAAATGTGGAGCAGGCGCGCTCAAGAATACGAAGCTAAAATTAACTCAGGTGAGATCGAAGCAGTAGCTGAAGTGGTACGTGATTTATATAAAAATGTCGATAATGATCGTTCTTACAGCGAAAGAACAATTTACGAAGAGGCATTAAACCGTTTAGCTTCTGAAATTGCAATCCTAGAAAAAATATCCGAAGCAGATTCTACAGAGAAACTAGTTGAACTTCTAAAGGAAAAAGCGCTAGCAGCATAAACTTGCTATATATTGTATATTTTAATGGCGTTTAAACCCCTAAAGTTTAAACGCCATTTTTATATTATTTGGCAGTTCGAATTTTCAATAGTTATTATACTATTACATGGTTTTATACACTATCGTGCAACGCATAAGACTCATTAGAGACAATATATCGACCTAATACCGAAATTATACAATTGGCAGGGATGTGCTCTATAATTTAACAAAATCCCTACGCTTAAATTCTTGTTTTAACTACACAACAACTTCCGAGACCATCCTTGCTTTCAGTTTTTCAAACATCATGACAAAGCCACCATTCCCAAAAACACTGCCCAAGGTACAAAATGGATCAAAAAGCAGATATGTTGTAAGTATGATAGTACTCATTTCTGAAGTGAACCCCAGCTTGGCCTCAAGCACTGGAGTCATAATTAATATGGTACCGCCTGGAATGCCGGCAGAGGCAAATTTGGCCAGCATATAAGCAACGGCAAATAACACATACTTATCCATAGTTGGAAATTGATTATATTCCAGAATATATAAAGATATTGCCATTAGAGGGATAGCAAGTGCATCACCCATCATATGTGTATTAGTTATGAAAGGCACAATACGCTTTGGTATATCCTGATCTTCACAATTTTTAAGCGCACCATTGATCAATACTGGCATGGCAACCGCACTAGACATACTGCTAAACCCAACCAATGCCGCAGGTAAAATATTTTTTAAAGAAGAAAATACTCTGGATATATCAAATACATTAACTATCACATATAGCGTGCCTATATAAACAACATACAAGAATATAATTACAGATAATAATGGCATAAAATTTCTAAATAGGACAGTTAACAGACCATCATGCTGCGCCTTTAATATGAAACCCAAAATAAATATAGGCAACACTGGGGTAAAGCACTTCGCTAAAAAACCGTTTGCAATATCAGATCCAATTAGTGCAAAACGCTTTAAAAATTTATTATTTTTTGCACTAGTATACACTCCAAGTAATAAACCAATAACTAAAGCCATTGAGTTATCACATAGCTTTGGTAAGTTTAATGTATAAAATGATTGTAATTCTAACGAGGATTGCACACTATTATTAGTGACTATAAAGTCTTGCGCAAAATATCCTACTGGATATGCCACCATTACAGCGGTGAAATTTGATATACAAACCAAAGCTAATAACAACCCAGTAAATACCATAAACCCTCCTGATAATTGCGAAAAACTAGCAAATACAAGAAAAAATACTATGGCCGGTAATATGAAGAGTAATATCTCTTTCATAACCAAACTAGTTGTTAATAATAATGATTTTAAATATTCAGGTAAAAAATCACCGAGCAAGAATACGCTCAGTATAATGAAGATTAATTTTGCAGGCAAACTAAAGATAATTTTATTAAAATTTGTGAATTTACACCTCTTGGGATTATTAATTAAAGACAAAGAGAACCTAACATAAATTTATAGAACTTGTCAATCAATGTCCTAATTTTATATAGAATCTAATGTTCTAATTTTAGCTTTGTAGTGGATCTCATTTTGTGACATCACAACTGTTGATGGCCTAAATCTTTCTACTACAGACCTGACATATGGTCTAGTATAAGCACTAGTCAGTAAAACTGGTACATGCCCCTTAACCGCTTGTTCATCAAACGATTTTTTGACTTTAACTACAAAGTCTTGAAGCTTTGATGGTGCCATAGATAATTGCTTATCCCCGCTACCATCATCTACTAAACTTTCAATAAACGTTCGTTCCCACTCAGGAGATAATGCGACGATTGGGATAAACCCTTCACGGTTAGTATTATGGTGACAAATCTGCCTTGATAATTGCGATCTTACAGCCTCAGTCATCGACATTAAATTTTTATTAGCTCGCGCGGCATCGGCTATAGACTCTAGGATACTTGGCAAGTCACGGATAGAAATCATTTCAGATAATAAATTTTGCAATACTTTTTGCAACGAAGCCACAGAAACTATATCTGGGATTATATCTTTCACTAACTGTTTATGCTCTTCATTCATTTGATTTAGGAGCTTTTGTGTCTCACTATAAGATAATAAATCAGTAATATTTTCTTTAATAAGTTCGGTTAGATGCGTTGTCATCACGGTAGATGGGTCAACAACTGTACAATTATTGAACAAAGCCTCTTCTTTATAACTCTCCTCTATCCATTTAGCTGGTAGACCGAACGCTGGTTCTTTAGTGCTCTCTCCAGGAATATCAATATCTGTACCTTGGGGGTCCATAATCATAAGTTTGCCTGGCCTCACAACGCCTCGACCAGCTTCTAGCTCTTTAATCTTAATTACATAAGTATCAGTATCAAGCTGGATATTATCTTGTATGCGCACTGAAGGCATAATAAAACCGTATTCTTGTATAATTTGTTTGCGGAGCCCCTTAATTTGTTCAGTCAGATTGTGGCCATTACCATTATTCACTAAGGACATCAGCCCATATCCTATTTCCACTCTAATCAAGTCAAGATGCAATACTTCTGAAATCTTATCTGCAGAAGAGTCTTCTGCGCCTCCAGATGTTTTTCCATCAGATCCATCTCTGTCAGTAGCAGCTTCTCTTGCTCCTGACATAAGCGTTCCTTCATTTTTCCTCGAGATAAAAATGCTATATGCAGCGCCACCTACAGCAAAAGAAATAAGTGCAAATGGAACAAATGGTAGTCCTGGCAAGAAAGCCATCAAAGCAATAACTATAGAAGTCATCATCAAGGCTTGGGGATAATTACTTAACTGGCCAAAAATCAGCTTGTCAGTTGAGCCTGTTGATCCAGCTTTAGTTACTAATAAACCAGCTGACATAGAAATAATCAACGATGGTATTTGAGAAACCAGCCCATCACCAATAGTTAGCATAGTATAAGTTTGCACAGCCACATCAAAACTCAGGTCTTTTTGTACAATACCAACAATCATACCGCCAATAAGATTAATAAAAGTGATAATTAATCCGGCAATTGCATCACCACGTACGAATTTGTTTGCACCATCCATGGCTCCAAAGAATGTGCTCTCATCTTCTAACTCTTTACGTCGTTTTTTAGCAGTAGCTTCATCTAAAAGACCCGCTGCCAAATCCGCATCAATAGCCATTTGTTTACCAGGCATAGCATCTAAGCTAAATCTAGCTGCTACCTCAGCAATACGCCCAGAACCTTTGGTAATTACAATAAAATTAATTAGAGTAAGAATAAGAAATACTATTAAACCAATTACTACATTACCTTGCATAACAAAGCCGCCAAAAGCTTCGATTACCGCACCAGCTGCATCAGATCCTGAGTGTCCTTTAGCCAGGATCAATCTTGTAGATGCGATATTTAGTGACAATCTAAGCAGAGTGGTAACTAGTAATATCGTAGGGAATACACTTAAATCTAGTGGTTTATGAATAAATAAGGTTGTCATCAAAATAACAAATGCTGTCCCAATAGAAAAAGCCAACAAAAAATCCAGCATGAATGTTGGTATAGGAAACAACAATACCATCAAGATGCCCACTATCGAGCAAGCAAGTGCTATATCGCCGTAATCTGTTATTTTTCTTAATCCGTCAAACATTCAAACCAAAAATATATCTATAAACGCGTTTATTCTAAAGAAAATTTATATTTTTGCAATTGCTCTTTTGTTCTCAGCCTTTAATGTTTCTTTTTCATTTTTTAAATTATTAGCAAATATTTTTAAAATTTCTTGCGTTACAGCTTTTACTTCACTTGCAGCTTGTGAGTTGGGCGCGCTTTCGGTGACAGCTATCCCAGTTAAAAAACAAGTACTAAAAGCAACTCTGTTACCCAAATAATTTTTAAACATTTCTACTGTTACTTGCGAAATGATCTCTTTTGCCAACTTAGCATGTGGATTAAACCTGTTAAGCAAAATTTTTACCGGAATATTCTCGCTCTGTGCAAATTCAATAGTAGTGCTAGTAGCCCATAAATCAGTCGGGCTGGCCTGCATTGGTATTATAATTAAATCGGCAGAGCGAATTGCTGTTTTTGACTCAGTTTCAGTATGAGGAGGAGCATCGATAACCACGTAGTCATAATCATCTCGAAGGTTATTAATTGCACTTTCCACACGCCAGCCGGCACTGCTGATAAAATTAAGACCCGTGTACCCAATACCAAATCTTTGTTCCCTTAG
>CAJQOE010000002.1 GCA_905479885.1 uncultured Rickettsiaceae bacterium
TAAACCCATATAAAATATTATCTAATTCTTAATGGTTAATATTTACAATTAAATAGTGGTAGGTTTTGTCTATTTTTTTAGGTATTTAGGGGGTCAATAGTTCATTACAATAGGGGGTCAAAAGGTAGTTACAATTTACAAAATCTTGTATTAGTTTTAACAAGCCTAGGACCATTATAATATGCGCTAAGCACTGCTATTTTTTCATTAGGGCGCAATTTACCCCATACTTCCTTATATGATTTTGCAAGTTCTGCTTCTCTTGGATCAACTGAGTATTTTAATAAGCGCTTTAATTGCTGATTATTAATTAAGGTACTACCGCTATAAACGTCGTCAAAAGAAACTTCATCACCTAAAATCTTATCCCATTCAGCTCTTGCATCAGGCCTATCCATATTAAATCCTGCACCAACAGTTATATTACCAATCGGTTTGCGTCCTGCAGCAAAAATTTTATTTGCATACTTATATGGATGCTTGGAACCTACTGCATCATCATATGCGCGTCTTTCCTCCCCTTCAAAAGCAGCTATGTAATGTAATTTATAAAAATTATATATTTTAACATTATGGATATCTGAAAGGTCCATGTTATGGAACAAATTATGAATAAATATACCTAATCCTTCTTTGGTAAAATTATTCTTCGATTTTGTCTCAATGTCTTCGTGATATTCTCTGTAATACATAATCTTGACTCAATAGAATAATGATATAAACAACCTTGGGTTTAATTAATACCATTTGTAACTATTGCCGCTAAGACAAAAGATTATAAAATTTAGTCTAATTTATGATTATAGATACCTAAAGCATAAATTAGCTTCTCATAATTCATCTCTCCCCAGCGGTCATGACTAAAAGAAAACACAATAGAAAATTCTTTCTTAACATTTTTATGTTCATACGGTATGATGATGTTATACATCATTCTTTTCATAAGATCGGTTAAATAAAATTTAAAATTATCGGCATCTATTTGCATTAAATTTTCTCTAAATGACTCTATATTAAAATCATCATAACGTTCCTTGTCTTTATGAAATTTGTTAAAATACGATCTACATCCTGGAAAATCTTTATGATTTTTCGCTAGGCAATTAGCATCATCATCGGTAAATAACATTACATTTTCAGTGCCTAGCTTAAGCGCTTCATCAATTTGATTGCTTTGAATGTGTTTTATGAAATTGGTAACTACTTGCTTAAATTCTTGCCAATCTATTGCAGCATATCCGTAATTACTATATGCGTATTCCATGCTGACATTTTGGCATTCTTCGTCCCAGTTTTTACTGCCCCACAAACAATATTTATTATTTTTATTAATTATGAATTCTTTAAGATCTCTGTAATAATAATACGTTGAATCATAAGGAGTTAAAGGCGGCTCATATTTTATACATTTTTTATCCCCTGGCATAAACCTTAACGCCACTTTAATCTTGGAGTCGTAATATTCATCGTCTTCGTTACAAGTTTCTTCATCAGCATTAGCTATAAATGATAAAGTTACTAAACTTAAAACCACTATGCCTTTTAATAATATTATAAATTTTCTCATAAACCACTCCACCTTAATAACCTAAGGTATACCTCTTCTAACCACCGAACAAGAAATTTAGCAACAAAACATCTGACACTGCACTAGTTGAATATTCCAATTCATTTAGAATTTACCTATACTATATGTAAATTATCTTTGCTTACGATTCTGCAATCAACTAACCTGTAAACAAATGGAATAACTAAATAGTACTAATGAAATTATACCAAGCACAATTATTGATAATATTAATAGTAGTGATAACAACTAACTGCTTTATGACTATGGCAAAGGCTGCTCAAGAATCACTCACCATTGAAGTACAAACTGCAGAAGACTTACCTATAAAAAAATCCTTGCTTGAATTAGCTAAGGAGATTGAAGAAACTGCAAAAATCTACCAAACTGGTAATCAAATAGCTTATTGGGAAAACGAAGCTAAGAAATCATTTTATAAATTATTACATTCCCAGGGTTATTATTCTAGCTCCATAGATGTTGAAATAAATAGCAAGAAAGCCAATTCTATTATATTTCATATAAATAGCTGGCAACGTTATACTATTGATAATGTTACTATTAAACATACGCCAGAGAGCAACAAGGATATCTTGATGCTTGATGTTAATAGTTTGAAGCTTAAATCCACTCAGTTTGCAGTTGCTGAAGATATACTCATGGCTCAACAAAATTTACTGAAATTTATAGAAAACAATAATTGCTTACTTTCGCTCAGCATATCGCATGAAGCAACCATAAATCATATTGATAATAAAGTTGCGATTGCATTTCTTGTAGATGCCGGCCCAAGCGCAACTGTTGAGAATGTAAACTTTACAGGATTAAAAACGGTAAATACAGATTATGCTCGCAAGATTGTAGGGCTTAAGGATGGACAGTGCTTCAAGACTTCCTATATAACAAAATCTCGTGGTTTTTTGCAAAAAAGTGGACTATTTGCCTCGACTACTCCAACGATTCCTAAAACAACTAATGCAGATGGATCTGTGCCAATTATATTTAATTTAACAGAAAGAAAGCCTCGAAGTCTTAAGGCCGGAGCTGTATATGGCACAGATTTAGGGCTTGGAGCAAAGCTAGGATGGGAACACAGAAATTCGTTTGGTAGTGGTGAAAAAATGGACGCCACCTTGTTTGGCAACAAAAAGGAGCAAATATTTAATGTTGATTACACACAACCTTTCTATAAAAGAGATGATCAAACTCTAAAACTAGCTTTTACCTTTGAAAACCAAAAATCCAAGGCTTTTGACAGTAAAGAAGGGGCTGTATCTGGATTCATTGAACGTGAGTTTTCTGACAAATGGACTGGTGGATTTGGTAGCAAACTCTCACAAGCAAAAATTAAAAAAGCTGGAGATGGTAAAAGTCATCATTTTTCATTATTATCTACACCAATCTTTGTAACTAATGATACACGTAATAATGTCCTAGCCCCTAGAAAAGGCCACGAGATCAAGATGGAGGCAGCCCCATTTTTTAGTCTTCGTTCAAAAGAAAAGCCATTTTTCAAAACTCAAATTTCTGGCTCCACATACTTTATAGTGCCAATAAAATCTAAACCAATCGTAGCAGTGCGCGCTGCAACTGGTAGTATTTTGGGAGTGCAAGCCGCCAGAATTCCTCATACTGAAAGATTTTTTGTAGGCGGCAGTAATTCACTAAGAGGCTATGCGTATCAGCTAGCAGGTGACCTTGATGCACAAAAACGCCCAATCGGCGGACGTTCGTTTCTTGAAAGCACGGTTGAATTACGTCTCAATCTTACCGACACTATAGGTATGGTAGGTTTTTTAGATAGTGGATTTGCTTATAAAAGTCTAACGCCAAGACGCGATCAAAAATTACTCCGAGGCGCCGGATTTGGCCTCAGATACATAACAGATTTTGGTCCTATTAGAGCGGATATTGGTTTCCCTTTAAAAAGACGCAAATTCATAGATGATGCTTTTCAACTTTATTTTGGCATTGGACAAACATTTTAGAATAACAAAAATTTAATGAAAGGATTTTTAAAATTTCTAGTTATATCAGTTATCTTAATAAGCGCTTTGTTAGTGCCTTTAAGTTTGTGGTTAAAAACTAGTTCTGCACAGAAACAAATAACCTCATTAATCGAAGAAATAATAATAGATCAACTAGGTATTGATGTTAAAATTTCAGAATTAAACCTCTCCCTACCATTAATTGCTAGAGCTGATAATATTAGTTTTTCTGAACAAGGTAGAGAAACCATTATAGTCAAAAATTTCTACATCAATATTCTACCCTCTCTTTTTTCATTCTGGGAAATAAATATCTGGTCATTATCTGCCGAAGAACTACGTATATTGCAATCTCCTAATATCCAAACTAACGAGAATAATAATAGCTCTAATGGATTATTTAACCCTAACATTATTATCCAAGAAGCTACTATTGCAAAGATCGTTCTTGATAGATCTTTAACTAAACAAGAGGAGGATTTAATTATCTCGCTTGATTCTCATTTAGAATTTAATAGCAATAAACAACAACTACATTTCGCTATAATAAATCAATTACTCTCGCAAAAATCTTTGGTAGGAGATAATACACTTGAAATATTAGGATCTTATGACCTAAAAAAAGACAGAGCTGATATTAATGCTTTAAAAATAAAATCTAATTTAGTAGAAATTGATGGTGAATTAGTTCTAGATAAGTCGACCGATCAAATTGCTGGAAAAATCACATATACAAGCAATATTTTAGAGCAGTTTGTTTCTAAAAGCTTTGAAGGAGCTACCAGCAATATAACTGGTGATCTTAAAATATCTGGCAAAGCTAGCGCGCCACATATTACAACATCTGGTGATTTTTCAATTAAATTACCACAAAATAATTATTTAGAATCTCCTTCATTCTCATGGAATACTGATATGATATTATCTGACGGCGATATAGATGGCAGTATCACTATTTCTCAAAAGGGCCTGACTGCTAATGGAAATTTAGGTTACAAAAATAACCAACTATACTTAAAAAACTTCAAAGCCTTAGCTACAAATTTTGAAAAAACTACGAATCTAATTTTTGATACTGAGAGATCAATATTAACGGGCACAGTATCAATAACCGATTCAACTCTACAAACCTCAGCTAGCGCCTTACCCTTCTTGCAAAGTGGCGCAATAGCTTTAAATATAGTCTATTCTGCATCTGATGAGGCCACTCAACAAATGACTGTTAAGGGACAAATGAAGCAGTTATATACAAAATTTGGTAATTGTGGTTTGGTTAATATAGATCTCAATATAAATGATTTATGGAATTTTAAATTAGCACCATCGAAATTAGATCTATCCGCCTTGAATATAAACGATATCACCCTTAGACATATAGCATTAAACATGTTATCAAATGACAATGGGATACAAATAAATAGTTCAGTTATGGCAAACCAGCCATACCCTATTGACCTAACTTTTACTACAGAACTTGCCTTGCCCGCAGAACCGCTTACTATAACTATTAGTAATTTAGCTGGAACTATGGGGGCTGTTCCTGTTAAAAGTTCTACAAATATTTCGCTTGTATTAGATAAACAAACTAGTTTTGAACTAAATAATTTAATAATCGGCAAAGGCTACGTAAATGCTACGGCAACACTAGGAGCAACTGATGTGGTAGCCAATGCTACGTTACAAAATATACCAATGCGTATACTGCCAAACTTTCTGCCTAGGAGTTTTAAAGATTCTTCAGGGAGTGGAATGATAAATTTATCTGGTTCAAAAACAGCTCCGATTCTTGCAGCTAATCTTGATATTAATGACATTACTGTGCCAAATTCATCCAACAAATACACCTTTAAACTCTCTACAAATATACTCTATGATCAAAGCAAAATTACTGGAGAATTTTTAGAAAATACACAAAAAATTGCAAATTTATCAGCAATGTTACCAAGTAGCTTTAGTCTATCTCCGTTTGAATATAGCATTAGTGAACAAAAAACCTTCTTAGCAAATTTGAGTACTATAAAAAGTTTTGATTTACTTTCCATGCTACCAATCGCGCCAGGTAGCACTCTTACAGGCTACATAAATGCTAATATCAATGCGAATGGCAGTTTAAGTTCTCCTAATTTAACAGGAAATATGATAATTTCTGATGGTAACTACCAATACAAACAATATGGGTTGTTACTAAAAGATATTAAGGCTCAAATAACAGCGACCGCGCAACAAATATTATTTAAAACAATAACGGCTAAGGATAATTTTAATAATCAACTCACTGCTTCAGGATCTGCGTCTCTTGACCAAGATAAAACCTTTAGTTTAACGACTAATTTAGATAAATTTAACCTAATGAACACCCCTTATTTACAAGGCGAAATAACTGGTAAGTTAGTTATAAATGGTGATAAAAATTCAGCCACAAGCAAAGGAAATTTAGTTTTAGGGCCTTTGGAAATTAAAATTCCTGAGCATTTTCAACAAAATATACCAGAACTAAATATTGCTGAAGAAATCAAAGCCAATGATGAAATCGTATATACGAACAATGACCCCTATAAATTAAAATTAAATATCGTACTCGCAACTGCTGAAAAAGTATATGTAAGAGGTTGGGGAGTAGATACGCAGCTTAAAGGTGATTTGCATGTTACAGGCTATGCTGATGCACCTCTGATTAAGGGACGCCTTAAATCCGTACGCGGCAAATATCAAGAATTTGGTAAATCTTTAATCGTAAAAGAAGGTGTGCTTACTTTTGACGGCCCTACCCCACCATCTCCTTACTTAAATATAGTAGGTGCATCAAATGTTGGGAGTAATGAAATCAGATTAATATTATCTGGCCCTATAGAAAAACCAGATATTAGCATCGAAGCAACACCAAGCATGAGCCAAGAAGAAGCGCTATCAATGTTATTATTTGGCAAGAATCCAGAAAATATTTCAACATTTCAAGCTCTACAGCTAGCAGATGGGGTGCGTCGTTTATCAGGACATGGTGGTGGTTTTGATCCTTTGGGGCTTGGCAGAAAAATCCTTGGGGTTGATGAGATTAACTTCAAAAGTGATTCAGAAAATCCTGAAAATACTTCTATTGGGATTGGCAAACATTTAAGCGAAAAAGTTTACTTTGAAGTTGAGAAGGGAAGACAAGAAGGCAGTACCAAAACTAAAATTGAAGTACAGCTAACTCCTAAAATCTCTATTGAAAATATTACAGAGCAAGAAGGTAATACTTCCTTTGGAATCAATTGGAGGTTTGACTATTGATAGTCTTTAATGGTAGCATGCTCATATAACTCAAGATACGCACAAAAACAAACATATGACCGACAAAGACCAAACTATTGTAAATGTTGATTTTGGTAATGCTATATCTGAGCGTTACCTTTCTTATGCATTATCAACAATAATGTCTCGGTCACTTCCCGATGTACGCGACGGTTTAAAACCCGTACATCGACGCCTGCTTTACGCGATGCTAAAACTAAAGCTTGACCCTAGCTCAAGATATAAAAAATGCGCCAGGGTCGTCGGCGATGTTATTGGTAAGTACCACCCACATGGTGATACAGCAGTTTACGATACACTTGTACGCTTAGCGCAAAGCTTTTCATTACGTTATCCACTAGTAGATGGACAGGGAAATTTTGGTTCCATAGATGGCGATAATGCAGCGGCAATGCGTTATACTGAATCAAAAATGACTGATATTTGTACGTTATTAATGCAAGATCTTGATAAAGACACGGTTGATTTCGCACCTACTTATGATGATTCTGACAGCGAACCTATATTGATGCCAGCTCAATTTCCTAACCTATTAGCGAACGGTTCTGAAGGCATAGCAGTTGGTATGGCCACTAGCATTCCACCGCACAACCTACACGAATTATGTGACGCTTTAATTTTTCTGATCGATAATCAAAAAACAGCCAGCTGCGCCGATATGATGCAATTCATCAAAGGCCCAGATTTTCCAACTGGCGGCATTATTATTGATAATCAAACTACCATCAACCATGCCTATGAGACAGGTAAAGGTAGTTTTAGAGTTAGAGCTAAGTGGGAAAAAGAAGTATTTAGTCATGGTTTATACCAAATAGTCATAACTGAAATTCCATACCAAGTCCAAAAATCAAAACTTATTGAACACATAGCAACATTGCTAAAGGATAAAAGAACTCCCCTAATCAACAATATACGGGATGAATCTGCAGAAACAATACGCATTATCATTGAACCAAAGGGACGCAATTGCTCTCCTGACATGATTATGGAATCCTTATTCAAGCTAACTAGCCTAGAGTCTAGAGTCCACCTAAATATGAATGTTTTGAGTTCAAGCAAGGTGCCAAAAGTAATGAATATTCTCGAAGTACTACAAGAGTTCATTGCGCATAGACAGGAAGTTATCTTACGCAGAACAAGATATCAAATAAATAAAATTGATAATAGATTAGAGATATTACATGCTTTAAAGATTGCCTATTTAAACATTGATGAAGTTATTAGGATTATCAGAGAAGAAGATCATCCAAAACAAGAAATGATCTCTAAATTCAAAATTAATGACACGCAAGCAGAAGCGATCTTAAATATCAAACTTCGTGCTTTACGTAAACTCGAAGAAGAACAAATCAATGCAGAACACGCAGAATTAACCAAAGAGCATGCTGAATTAAGCAAAATTCTAGATAGTCCTAAAAAGCTTTGGCAAGTTGTTAAAAGCGAACTCAAAATGGTGCAAAAGAGATTTGGCTGCGAGACAGAATTGGGCGCGCGTAAAACCATATTTGAAGAAACTGAAGGCTCAGCACAAATTATTGATATTTCTGCCTTCATTGAAAAAGAACCAGTGACTGTACTATGTTCCACAATGGGATGGATACGAGCTATGAGAGGCCATAATCTAGATTTATCTGGCATAAAGTACAAAGAAGGAGACTCACAAGGATATATAGTTGAAACGTACACCACAGATAAAATACTCGTATGTTCAACAGGTGGTAAGTTTTTTACAATTTTGGCTGATAATTTAACGAAAGGAAAAGGACACGGTGAATCTATAAAGATTATTGTGGACATTGAAAACCATGATGTAGTGAATATCCTGACATATAAACCTCAACAAAAATTACTCCTTGCCTCTGCTAATGGAAAAGGCTTTATAGTCAATAGTGACGATGTAACTGCCTCTACAAAAGGCGGAAAACAAGTGATGAATATTAGTAGTGAAAATAAATGTCTCGTTTGCTTTCCGATTGAAGGAGATATGATTGCTATTATTGGTACGAACCGTAAATTACTAGTATTTGCTCTTGATGAAGTGCCAGAAATGAAGCGTGGCCAAGGAGTTACTTTACAAAAATATCGTGATGCAAAACTTGGTGATGCAAAAACTTTTGACTCTACTCTAGGTTTGAGCTGGGATCTTGGTAGCAAAACCCGCTTGGAAAAAGACATCATGTCGTGGCGCGCAAAGCGCGGTAGTCTTGGAAAAATCCCCCCAACAGGCTTCCCGAAGAATAATAAGTTTAACTAGCATTGATTGTAACTATATAATAAAATTTTAAGGATGTATTAAGGTTACGTTATGCGCTACGCATATTATATAATTTCTATAGTCAGTTTATTACGTAAGCGTCCAGCGAACCAGCTTATGGACAAAAATAAAATTATAGCTTAGATTCCAAGGCAATAAATCCACTAATTTGTTAGAGTTATAGTCCTGTATGACATCCAACACCTTCTTCAAGTATAGCCACGGATTGACGTTATTTAATTTAGCTGTTTCAATTATGGTATAAAAAGTGGCGGCTGTTTT
>CAJQOE010000003.1 GCA_905479885.1 uncultured Rickettsiaceae bacterium
ACGCGGCGCAAAGAGAAAATACTGATTAAGTTCAAATCTCCTCAAGGAGTACAGAAAACTTTATCATTGATGGGCAAAGTGCGCAATATATTTGCAGTTGATGTTGGACGATACACAAAAACCGCCCAAGAACAGAGAAATGCATTTGCCATAGCTAAGTCAATTTGGGATGAGGCTACTCAAAGGCTTCTTGTTGCCTAAAATTTAAGAATTAGGGCTTTCTGCATCTTACTTTACTTAACTTGACGATGCCTTTTATAGTAATTTGAGTAGAATTAGCCTAAAGTAAAGGATTGCTAGCCTTACTATTATCTAACTCTAATTATAAAATTATGAAAACAGTTTGACTATTTGAAATAATCTCTGGTATAGTGCTGTTTTTAATTTTAGAGAACATTAATTATGACATTACCGAGTGGTTTTAGAACCATAACCCCAATTCATAATGCAATAAAGATTTATTTAAGCACACCTTCTGGTAAAAACTTAGATCAAGTATTACAAGCTTGTAGAGAAAATCATCAAGCTATTGATTTAGTCGCTCGTCAAGGTACTGCTTTAACTATGGCAGCTCAAGCAAATGATATGAATTTATTAGCACTATTAATAGCTCAAGGCGCGGATGCAACTGTAGCAACTAGATTTGGTTCAATAACAGATATATTATTAAATCACGTTGAAAACAGTACTTTCACTCTTGGACAGTTAAATGAAGTGTTAAATCGATCTTTAATTTCTCCTCTTCCAAATATAGTGTTTGCTTATGCTGATAATGTATCTGGTTATCAACATGAATTAGATAATTACAGAATACAACAATATGAGGAAACCTTATCTTGTGTTGGTGAAGAAATGTCACCACTTATTATGGAATATTTAGCTTAAGGTCAAACTTTAGGGAGTAACACTGAAGCAACAATATCAGGTATTGAGTTAATATTGTTGTTATGTGTAATTCCAAATTTGCTAGGAATATACTTTTCTGTATAAGTTTTTTATTAAAACAAATGAGATAATATTACTTTTATTAGCACTAATACCTATTAGTGCTAATAAAACGTATTCTGAATCAAAAAAAGGGACTAATTTTAACGGCCTAAGACATATACAAATATAAACAAAAACAGCCAAACAACGTCTACAAAGTGCCAATACCAAGCAGCAAATTCAAACCCTAAATGACCATTGCCTTTGTTGAAGTGGCCTTTTTTAGCACGAAAAAAACATACTGTTAAAAAGATTGTACCAACTATTACGTGTAAACCATGAAATCCAGTCGCTAGGTAGAAATTTGCAGCATAAACCCCATCAGTTAAACCAAAAGCTGCATGGTGATATTCATAAGCCTGTAGCATGCTAAAAGTAATGCCAAGTAAGACAGTTATCCCAAGAGCTATGACTGAATTTTTTTGGTCATTATGTTCAATTGCATGATGGGCCCAAGTGACTGTTGTTCCTGATAATAGAAGAATTAGTGTATTGATAAATGGAATATCCCATGGGTCAAAAGTTTTAATACCTTCAGGCGGCCATGTCCCATCAGCTATAACCCATAAACCTTCTCTAATGCCAGCGGGAAATAAGCTTACAGAAAAAAATGAGAAGAAGAAGGCACAAAAGAACATAATTTCAGATAATATAAACTAAGACATACCAATACGCAGTCCTGTGCGTACGGCTTCAGTATGGTGTTTGCCGATACGTCCTTCCTTAATAACGTCCCGCCACCAGCTCCAAGAACAAAACACAACTGATATGGTTCCAAAGATAGCAACCAATTTACCGCCTGTATGTTCGTGCATAACCATCACCATGCCAAGCGTGAGGGCCATAAGTGAAAAGGCTGTTAAAATAGGCCAGTAACTAAGTTCAACTAGATGATAAGGGTGTTGTTGTTTTGCGCTCATTATTTTGCTGTTATTACAATTTCGTCATTGTATCATTATAATCAAATTCATTGCTTAAAGTCTATTATTTATTCATCTATTCAACATCTCTAACCTTAAAGAAGCTATAAGATAGGGTAATTCTGTCAACGTCATCCATATCTGGATCATTTTCCATTGCAGAATCTATAAAGAAAGACACTGGCATTAGAACTTTTTCGCCAGCTTTTAATAATTGTTCTTCAAAGCAAAAACAATGTACTTTTACAAAATATTTCCCTGCTTTTAATGGAGTGACATTATATATAGAAGTGCCGATAATATCATGATTGCTCAGATTTTCAGATTCATAAAATATAAGCGTGTTTTCACCAGTAATGACATTTGCACTACGGTGTTTAGGCACAAACTTCCATGGTAAATTTTTATCCACATTGGCATCAAACTCTACTTTAATTTTGCGTGAGCCTTTTTCAATTTTTACGTAAGGGTTAGCTCGTTGTGTTGTCCCTCCAAACCCTGTAGCTTTGCAAAATAGATTGTAAATAGGTACAGATGCTAATGTAAGTAACATCATGCTAACCAGTAAAGCTATAATTGCAATGGTTATATTTTTATTGGATTTATTGGACATTTTTTATTTAAATTTGTTATCAGTAAAAGTTTGGCCTAAATATACTTCACGCACTTTTGCGCTTTCTATTATTTCTGATGGCGTCCCTTCCATTAATACCTTGCCATCATATATGA
The DNA here is from genome assembly GCA_905479885.1 of uncultured Rickettsiaceae bacterium. Taxonomy (GTDB): domain Bacteria; phylum Pseudomonadota; class Alphaproteobacteria; order Rickettsiales; family Rickettsiaceae; genus Megaera_A. The sequence continues at coordinate 2,637 of CAJQOE010000003.1, forward strand.
TATAAGCTCTATCTACGATATCAAGCGTTTCACGTACGTTATGATCAGTAATTAATACTCCTATATTACGATCCTTTAAGTGCGATACTAATTGTTTGATATCTCGAACAGCAATTGGGTCAATACCAGCAAGTGGTTCGTCTAGTAAGATAAAGTTTGGTTTCATAGCTAAAGCTCTAGCTATTTCTAGTCTTCTTCGTTCACCCCCAGAGAGAGTAGTGGCCATTTTATTTTTTAAGTAACCAATGGAAAATTCGTCTAATAATTCTTCTGCATTAGCATCTATTTCTTCATTATCGTCATGGATAATTTCTAATATCGCTTTAATATTGTCTTTTACCGTTAATCCACGAAAAATAGAGGATTCTTGTGGTAAATAACCAAGGCCAAGGCGAGCTCTTAAATACATAGGAAGCCTAGTAATATCCTGGTCATTTAATAGGAGTTGTCCAATATCTGTTCTGATAAGACCAATGATAATGCTAAATAGGGTGGTTTTACCAGCGCCGTTTGGACCAAATAATCCAACAGCTTCACCTTGTGTTAAATGACAAGTAATGTTCCTTAGGACAGGTTTTTTGTCATAAGATTTAGATATATTTTGAATGACTAGTTTATTCTGCATTGTTTCATTTTTTAGGCTTATATCTCTCAAAGTGAACTTGAGTATATCAGCTTGTTGGTGATGAGTACATTACCATCTTTATACATGCGCACATTTCCTTTTAAGGTAAGTTTTTTTGTTGAATTGTCAAAATATCCACTGTTGGCAGTAGCTACTTCTGCTCCACAATTTTTAATTACTTTTAATTTTCCAGGAATTATAACTTGCTTAATTTCTTTGGTGTCATCTGTATCACTATAGATAACATTTAGTAGGGAAGTGGTAAGTTTAAGGTCCTCGAAAATTACAGTTACCATTCCTGAAAAAGTGGCTGTAGCTTTAGCTTTGTTGATTGATAATTTATCAGAAGTGATCTTCAATTGGTCTATAGAAGTAGCTTGAGCTGCACTAGCAGATATTACATATATAAGAAGCACTAATATAGATTTATATATAAAAATCATAGGGTTATTCAAAATCCTTAACATCAAAATTTGACTCCACATTGCCGTTAAATTCTATAATATTATGTGAGTTTTTAGTATTAAAACTATCGGCTTTAATATTAGATTTATTAAAATTTACTTCCACTTCTGTGTCGCTATAGGCTTCTTGGTTTTCAAGATTAAACATTATTTTTTCACTATTAAAAATTATACCATTTACGGTTATTTCTACATCTTTAGTTAGTGTTGCAAGCTTTTGATCTTCATCTAATGTACCGATAGCTGCTTTAATGTTTAGATCGCCATTAGTTAGTGAATATTGGCCGCTTACTGCACTAAGGATATATTTGTTTTCTAAATCTTTAGTTACGGTTTTTGCCGAAATTTTGTAAGGCGTCAAGTCGCTACTGATTCCTTCAAAAATTGATTGATTTATATTGAGAGTATAATCTTTTGAGAGTTTTTGTTGTGTTTTTTGAATAGAGCTTTCTTTTATATCTTCTTGAATGGAGATGTTTTTAAGATATAAAGTTGTAACAATTGCTATTAAAACGCAGCATCCTGCGCTTAAAAAACAATATTTTATGAGCTTTATTCTTGCCTGGGTTTTAAGTAAGTGCTCCATTTAACCTATTCCAGCTTTTAATATATCGTGTATATGTATAATTCCCAGTAGTTTTTTATCATCAACTACTGGCAATACAGTAATAGCTTTATCATTCATAATGAATAATGCTTCAGTGGCTAGAGCTTTTGAATTAATACTTTGTGGTCTAGGCGTCATTACATTTTCTGCTTTGAGTATGCTCAAGTCATCTTTAATATGCCTTCTTAAGTCTCCATCGGTGACTATGCCAGAAACGTGACCATTATCATCTAATATAACCGCGCATCCTAAACATTTTTCTGTCATTATTACTATTGTATCTATAAAGGCGTCGCTAGCTTTAATTATTGGCAATTTATCACCGCTACGCATTACATCAGTTACTTTTAACAAATTGGCACCAATTTTCCCCCCAGGATGAAATAGTTTGAAGTCCTCTTGGGTGAATCCTTTTGCTTCATGTAAAGCGGTTACTAGAGCATCCCCTAAAGATAAAGTCATTAATGCAGAAGTGGTAGGGGCAGATAACGTACTCGATTCTTTTTGTATAGGCAGGGTTAATAAGAAATCACTGTTGCTAGCTAGGTTTGAGTGTTCTTTCATAGTAATTGCAGCAATAGGTATATTATATCTTTTGCAATAATTTATTGTATCAAATAATTCTTTGGTTTCACCAGAATTTGAAAGCATAATAACTAAATCTATATTAGTGATCATACCTAAATCTCCGTGACTTGCCTCGCTTGGATGTATAAAGAATGCTGGTGTCCCAGTAGAAGCTAAGCTAGCTGCAATTTTTTGGGCAATATAGCCACTTTTTCCTATGCCAACTAAGATTACTCGTCCTTTTAATTTTAATATATGGTCTACCAGTGAAGAGAAGTCTGAAGGTATATTATCCGCAAGGACTTTTAATGCTTGGGACTGTCCATTAATTACGTTCTTGGCAATTTTTAAATGATGCATAATAAAATATCAACTATGTGAAAAAATATCTATATCGTTCCAACCAATTAAATCAAGATTGGCACGTGTAGGTAGGAAATTAAATAGCTCATGAGCAATTTTACTTCTGCCTGCATCTATTAAACGTTCAATTAGTATAGCACGTAGAGAATGTAGATAGACTACATCTTTTGCAGCATACTCTTTTTGATCATTGCTGAGCTCTTCTGCGCCCCAGTAGGAAGATTGTTGTTGCTTAGAAATAGACAAGTCCAACAATTCTTTGCATAAATCTTTTAATCCATGACGATCTGTATAAGTGCGTACTAGTTTAGAAGCAATTTTAGTACAAAACACATTAGTTAGATCTATATCTAAATATTTTTTTATTACGGCTAAATCAAAGCGCGCATAGTGAAATATTTTATTTCTATTTTCATCAAGAAGTAATTTTTTTAAGTTTGGTGAGTTGTAGTTAGCACCATCAAATTGTACTAAGTATGAATCACCATCGCCATTACTCATTTGTAATACACATAGTCTATCACGATGAAATTGTAAGCCCATTGTTTCTGTATCAATAGCAAGGTCTCCTGCTATGTGGAAATCATCTGGTAAGTCGTTTTTATATACTGTAACTCTAATGGTAGCCTCCAATTTTTAATATTAATTTTCTTGTTCTACAGTTGTTGCTTTATAAATTTGCTCTTTTGGGGAAGAAAACCCCAATACATTCCTAGTTGTTTCATCCAGCATATCTCTGTCTAATGATCCAGGGCGTAGCAATTTGGTTCTATTTTCAATGTCTAATCTTTCAGCACGTAGTAATTCTAGTTTTTTATGGGAGCTTTCAAGTTCTGATTGTAGCGTAAAATAAGCTATAATTCCTCGGCTACCATAAATTGAATGAAATACAAAATATAAAAGCATTAGCAATACTAAGGCATTAAAGAAACTTTTTTTAGTAAAAACAAACGATTTGCGTTCTCTGTATGTCATTATGTTTATTCTACGTTAAGCTTTTATAAATGAACAATAAAATATAAAACAACAAGTGGCGCTGTTAGTATTATGCTATCAAACCTATCTAACATACCACCATGTCCTGGTATTATGGTTCCGCTATCTTTAACGTTAAATTTTCTTTTAAAATAAGATACTAATAAATCACTAGCTTGAGCTGTTAATCCAATAATTAACGCAAATAGGCTAAGTGCAAAATGTGTATTTAAAAGATCATATACTATATAGTAAGAAGGTATATAAGCTATTATATTTGTTATAATAATAGCAAAGCTAACACCTGTTATCAGTCCACTTATAGTTTTGTTAGGGCTGATTTGAGGAGCAAGTTTTGGACCACCAATAAGCTTTCCACCAAACATTGCCATTATGTCAACACTCCATATTATTGCAAAAAAAGTAAATAATAACCAGCCAGATTGATCTATGTGGGAAAGAAACAATAACGAGGCAATGGGAATAGGGATCAATAATTGTCCAAGAAAGTTACAAGCCTTTGATTTATTAGTTATGTTGTACCATTCAAGCAGCATTAATGCCGCAACGATATAAGATAATACATAAAATAATGGGCGAAATACAAAAATTGCTGTTATAAAAATAGCAGCAATAATTATTCCTGAAATGCAACGTTGTAAAATATTCTCTTTATTCATCTCTACCACCAAAGCTCCTTTTTCGTTGTGAATAATCTGCTAAAGCTGCTTTCAACTCATCTTCATTAAAATCAGGCCAAAGTACATCTGTAAAATATAATTCTGCATAGGCAGTCTGCCATAATAAAAAATTACTTATTCTATGTACACCACTTGGGCGAATAAGTAAATCTACATCTGGCATGTCTGGATCATACAGAAACTTTTGGAAGCTTTCTTCGGTTACTGTTTTTATCCCAGAATCAATGGCCCGTTGGCAAGCATTAACGATTTCGTTTCTGCCGCCATAGCTAAATGCTATAGTAACCGTCATCTTAGAATGTTCTTTGGTAGACTCCATCGCATGGTGAATTTTTTTCTGCAAACTAGGTGATAATTTGCTTAAATCCCCAATTACATTTAATTTTATCTGGTACTCATGCAGGGTTTTGAGTTCATTTTTTACGTAATGGCCCAATAAATCAATTAATATAGATACTTCATTTGCAGGTCTTTGCCAATTTTCCGATGAAAATGTATATAAAGTAAGATATTTAATGCCCAGCTTGGAAGCATAAGGTAATAAAAGCTTAGCTGTTGTTGCACCTTGTTTGTGACCTTGCGCTTTAGTTTTATTATGTTTATTTGCCCAGCGTGCATTGCCGTCCATTATTATTGCTAGGTGATCTAATTTAGACATTATTATTCTTTATTGTTATTGGTAGTTGAATTCTTACAAGTAGTCCTTTTAATTTTTTACTATCATCTAAACTTATACTTCCATAGTGGCCATTTATGATTTCTTTGGTTATAGCAAGCCCAAGGCCAACACTGGCAAAATGATCTAAAGATCTAGATTTATCCGCTCTATAGAAGGGTTTGAAAACTAACTTCCTATCCTTTGGTTCAATTCCAGACCCATTATCTTCTACGGTAAGAAAGGCATTAGATTTTTCAGAGTATACAGAAATTATTACTTTTGTAGAATATTTTAATGAGTTACTGATGAGGTTGGCAATGGCTCGCTCAAATGAATGTGGTTTTATTTGAATAAATATAGGATTTTTATCAGTTTGAGTTTTGATATTATTGTCATGCCACTTGTTAGTTATATAATTTTTTATCCAGTCATTTAAATTAAGTGTTTGAAACTCTTCTCCGCCTTCACCGCGTGCAAAATCTAAATAAGACAACATCATATGTTGCATACTTTCAATATCGTATTGTAATTCTTCTTTTTCTTCTGAGTCATCCATTAGCTCTACTTGTAATTTCATACGCGTCAGAGGTGTTTTTAAGTCATGTGAAATCATTGCAAGCATTTGTGTGCGTTTTGTGACCTGCCTTTCAATACGATCCCTCATTTTTAAGAAAGCCAATCCTGCTCTGCGAATTTCTTTAGATCCGGATGGTTTATATAGTGAGGTTTTATCACCACGTCCATATTTTTCAGCAGCATTAGTAAGTTCAATAATGGATTTAATTTGGTTTTTTGAAAAAATCAAAGAAACAGTGAGTAATAAAATAGTTAGAAAAAAAATCCATAACACGAAGATATATGTAGTAGGATTAAGCAAGGATTTGTAGGGAAGGCGAATTTGTAATATGCCATTATCGCTTTGTAGGTATAATTTTACTCTACCATCTTTATCAAAAACAACAATTCCTTCTTGATCTATCTCTTGCTTTAGAGCTTTTTTAAAAATTTCAAATTCTTCAATGCGCTTTTCATGAGCTTTGGGCAAGGCAGCATTTGGTATAAAAAGATATTCTAGATTTAGATAGCTTCTTTTTTTGTAAGGTGGAGTTGTGTATTGCTTTGTACTCAGCAATGAAGAAATTTCTGTAGCAATAAGTTCACTAGTATGTTGAGACACATTATACCAGTGTCGTTGATAAAATAAATGCACAGCTAATAATTGTCCAACCAAAGTTGGTACAATAATTATCAACATAAATCGCGTAAGTAAACTTTTCGGAAAAATTTTACGCTTAAGAGAATTAGGTATAGAGAACATATCCTTGGTTTCTTATGGTTTTTAAGAATTTAGGAACTTTCGGGTCGGCTTCGATTTTATTTCTTAACCTTACTATTTGTACATCAACAGAACGAGGGTTTAAGCCTCCCATTTTTTTTGATAAATCATCGCGCGTTATTACTTGATTGTTGGAATCTAGCAAGGCGTCAAGCAATCGTTCTTCTGAAGCGCTGAGCTTTATATGCACATTGTTTTGCATAAATTCTTTAGTTATAAGGTTATAATAATTATTACCAAAACGGATTAATTTCTGTTCTTTTTTATGTAAGCTATGCGCGTTTATTAGATTATTAATTCGTAGTAGCAGCTCACGCGGTTCAAAAGGCTTTGTCACGTAATCATTAGCGCCAGCTTCTAGCCCTTTAATTCTATCTTCTGGTTCGGACAAGGCTGTTAACATCACAACAGGCATAATGCTGCCACTGGCTTTAATTTTTGCAGCAAATTCTAGGCCAGTTATCTCTGGCATCATCACATCTAAGATAATTAAATCATAGGTAAAATTAGATAGTAGGTTTATTGCCTCTGATGTGGATGTACTAGTTGATACTAAATAGTCATTTTGAGAAAGAAATTTCTTTAAAAGCTTTAGTATTCTGTTATCATCGTCTACTATTAAAATATGATTCATTGAGTACTTATTTTTAATATTTATGATATTTTGAGTATAATCTCAATTGACAGTATAGGCTAGTTCTTTGTTTATAAGAAATTTATTTTTTGAGTGAGTAAAAATGGAGTGGAATGCATCTGCAAAATTGTCAGAATTTATTTGGATAAATGGTAAAGTTATTCCTTGGGATGAAGCGTATATTCACGTTTTAACGCATAGTTTGCATTATTCTGGGGCAGTGTTTGAAGGAGAAAGAGCTTATAATGGAAAGATTTTTAAGTTGACTGAGCATACAAACCGCCTCTTAAAATCAGCTGCATCTATGCAGTTATCTATAAAGTATTCTTTAGAAGAAATAAAAGCAGCGACTAAAGCGATTTTACAAAAAAACAATTTACAAAATGCATATATCAGGCCCTTGATATGGCGAGGAGCGGAATCTTTAGGTGCGTATAATCCAGTTTTGACAACGAATTTATTGATCTTTGCTACGGAATCAAATCCTGAGTTTCGTAATGGGTTAAGATTATGGGTGAGCCCTTGGCGTAAAATTGCAGAAAATGCTATTCCTGTGCAAGCTAAGTCTTCTACGCATTATGCAATGTTGTCTATATCGCAACAATTAGCTCAAGATGCTGGCTATGATGATGCACTATTACTCGACCAATTTGACGATATTGCTGAATGCACTACAACAAATATTTTCTTCGGCAGAGAAGGGGAGTTAGTCACTCCTGTAGCTGATCGTTTTTTAAATGGACTCACTAGACAGACTGTAATTGAATTAGCGCGTAATATGGGAATAAGAGTACGTGAGGAACGTCTTTTATTGGAAGATATAAAGAAATATGATACATGTTTTGTAACGGGTACTTCTGCAGAAATAAGGGGTGTTTCATCGATACATACTGGCGAACAGACTATGAAGTTTGCTAACGATAAAATCGTGACTACATTGCAGCATGAATATGCAAAAATTGTTGGGAAAATATTGTGATATTTAAGGGCGTTTTTACAGCATTAATAACTCCATTCAAGGATGATAAGCTTGATTATTATGCGCTGAATAATTTATTAGATAAGCAAATAGCAGCTGGCGTAGATGGAATAATAGTCGGTGGATCTACCGGCGAAGGCAGTAGTTTGTCAGAAGAGGAGCATTGCGAATTAATTGCAGCAGCAGTAAAGCATTCAAAGAAGCGCATGCCTATCATTGCTGGGGTTAATGCTGTTAGTACGCGTGAGGCAACACAAAAAGTTACTAAATTATGTCAACTTGGTGTTGATGGATTAATGTGTACAGCGCCACATTATATACGTCCTGAGCAATCTGGACTTGTAGCGCATTATAAGGCGATTAGTGCAGCGAGCAGTGTGCCGATAATGCTTTATATCCACCCAGTGAGGACGGCTTGTGATTTTTCGGATGAGACTTTGCTAGAAATTGCGCAATTTCGACATATATCTTCTATTAAAGATGCTACAAATGATTTAGAAAAACCATTGCGTGTTTTGCCTAAAGTTACAAACCTTACTATGCTTACAGGAAATGATCCAAATGCTTTAGCGTATAATGCAAATGGTGGAGCAGGATGTGTTTCTGTAATTGCTAATATTGTGCCCAAACTGTGTAAAAAAATTGATAATTTTTGGCGTAGTGGTGAAATTATATCAGCCTTAGAATTACAGCAAAAATTATCACCGCTTTTTGATTCTATTTTTATGGAGAGCAATCCTATAGGCATCAAATACGCGGTATCAAAGATGAATTTATGTAGCAACGAGATTCGTCTCCCTCTTACTGAAGCTAAAGAAAACAGTGTTGATGCTATTGATGTAGCTTTAAAAGATTTAATTATCATGGAAAATAATGTCTGAATATAAAAAAGTAATTGCACAAAATAAACGTGCATTATTTGAATATTTTATTGAAGAAAAAATAGAAGTTGGAATAGTGCTAACTGGTAGCGAAGTAAAATCTATCCGAGCAGGGCAGGTGGCTCTTGCAGACTCGCACGCAGCAGCTGATAATGGTGAATTATTTTTATATAATTGCCATATTGCTGAGTATGAAAAAGCCAATCGTTTTAATCATGCCACTCGGCGTCCTCGAAAACTATTGTTGCACAAGAGAGAGTTACAGAAAATATTTGGAAAAATTAAATTAAAGGGTTACACTCTAATGGCACTTTCAATGTATTTTAATAAAAAAAATATGATTAAAGTAGAGCTCGGTTTATCTAAAGGTAAAAAACAACACGATAAAAGACAAACCATGAAAGAAAACGATTGGAAGCGTGAACAAGATCGTCTAAAGAGAGATAAAGGCTAATGAACATTACTCCAGATTATTTAATAGAAAGAAAAAGAAGCAAAATGCAAATTGCCAAATGGAAGATTTTTGCATTATTGCTTATAATAGCATTGCTTGCTATGTTGACTAATCGTTGGTCATCTGGCGATATCAGTCAAGGTTCATTTGTGGCAAGTAAAGACCATATTGCTAGCATTAGAGTTAATGATATTATTTTCGATGATTTAAATCGCGTGCGAAAAATTTCTGCTATATCAAAAAATGATGCGATAAAGGCAGTTATAGTACATATAAATTCGCAAGGAGGAAGCGTTGTTGGTTCTGAAATGCTGTATAATTCATTGCTAAAGCTGTCAAAAGAAAAGCCTGTTGTTGTTGTTATGGAATCAGTGGCAGCATCTGGTGGATACTTGGCATCACTTGGAGCAGACTACATCATAGCGCATAATGGAACAATTACCGGCTCCATCGGAGTGATAATGCAGTCAGCTGAAATTACAGACTTTGCTGATAAGGTTGGTATTACATTTAATAATTTTAAGTCAGATGCATTGAAAGCCTCTCCAAATCTATTTGAAAAACTAACCCCGGAAGCTAAGCAGGCAACAATGGATAGTATCTATGAAGTTTATGATTATTTTATAGAGTTGGTTGCTATTAGAAGAAATTTAGACTTAGATTATGTAAAAAAATTAGCTGATGGCCGTATTTATTCTGGGCGTCAAGCCCTTGATTTAAAGCTAGTTGATGCAATAGGTGATGAAGATAGCGCAATAGAATGGTTGCGGGCTCAAAAGGGCATATCACCGGACTTAGAAGTGTTGGATGTACGTTTAAGCCCAAAAGATAAATTTTTAGATATTTTAATGGAAGATTTTAAAACCAGCATTTCTAGTGTATTTGCATCTAGTTTTAAAGGTTTAAAATCAATTATTTAAATAATAAATACTATGGCTACAAAAAGAGATTTAGTTGAAAGTTTATCAAAAAAACTAGGATATCTTAATTTAGAAGATGCAAAATGTGCTGTTGATTGTGTTTTAAATTATATAAAAGACGAACTAGCAAAAGGTAATAGAGTGGAAATCCGCGGCTTTGGCAGCATGTCTGTTCGTAAAAGGAAATATGCTTCTAGAGATGAACATTATAATACGGTGTATTATCGTATGTCTAAAAATGTACAAAATATTTTAAATAAATAAAAAAATAAATCAATAATGTCACTTTGCTATATATAAAAAAAAATTAAATAATAGCTCTTGACTCTAACGTCGCGTTATGTATTACCTTGTATAATATGGGGTAATACATATGGCAAATTGGTATATAAAAGAGTTTGGAAAATTGACTGGTGTTTCGGTGCGTACGCTGCATCATTACGATCAAATTGGTTTATTAAAACCATCTGTTCGTCAAACAAATGGTTATCGTTTGTATTCTGAAGAAGATCTATTAAAACAACAACAAATCGTCGCTTTAAAGTCATTTGGCTTTGAATTAGCGCAGATTCAGAAGTTATTATATGGTGATGTTGACATTATGTTACACCTGAAGAAGCAGCTTAGATTTTTAGAAGCGGAAATAAACAATTTATCTCATGCTAGCAGGGTATTAAAACAGGTAATAACTGAATGTTTTAATAATCAATCACAAAAGTGGGAAATTATTATAAGTTCATCCAAAATGTGCAGTAAAATTGAACAGCAAAATAACTCATCAAGGGTAACCAAATACTCGAATTTGTCCGACACGCATTAGTAATCCGAATATATCTTAAATTAATGAAATACAGCAATGCTTGTTGTTACTCTAATTATCTATCGCACTAGACCAGTCTGGATCTGATGCGTCGTGTGGTGTTGGAATAATATGTTCGTTATGACCAGTAAAATCTATAGTGTATATGCGGTTTAGGCCTTTTGTTTTATGCCCCTTTGGTGGGAAGCCTTTAGTAAACACTAATACTCTACCATTACTTGCCCAAGCAGGGCATTCTACCAGGTATCCACTAGTTATTAAACGTTCGGTATTTCTCTCTCCCGCGGCTGATGGTCGCATAACACCAATTGTAAAACCATAATCCCGGCTCATTTTTGTATAGGCAAGATAGTCCCTGCTAGACCAATTTGGTTCGGCGTATGACCCACCACCAAAACTAACACGCTGTTTGTTCGAACCATTTCTATTCATTACAAAAATTTGACGTGAACCGTAAATATCAGAATTAAAAGCAATTTTACTACCATTAGGCGAATAACTAGGAGATGTATTAATGCTTAAGCCTTTTGTCAGCTGAGTGGTGCGTTTAGTTTTTAAATTAATTTCATATATATTCGTCGCACCATTCTCAGCGATAGACATAATTGCATTTTTACCATCTGGTGAGAATCTTGGTGCAAAAGACATTCCTTTAAAGCTACCAACAAGTTTACTTTTACCGCTACTTAAGCTAAGCATGTGCACTTGTGGAGTACCATTCTTGTAAGAAAGATATAAAATATATTTACCATCCGGTGAAAATCTTGGCGTTAACACCAAATCTGATCCATCAGTAAGATAACGATGATTTTCTCCGTCATAATCCATAATAGCTAGGCGCTTTATACGCTTTAGATAATCTCCACTTTCAGAAACGTAAGCAATCCTGGTATTAAAGTAGCCATCATAACCTGTAATTCTTTTGTAGATTGCATCGGATATTTTATGCGCTGCTCGTCGCCATAGTGCTTCTGGTAATTCTAGTGTGTCACTAAACATTTCGTTTTGTGAAATTGTATCCCAAACTATAAATTTTATTTCTAATTTCTGAGATGAAGTGCGTGTGACTTCTCCGTTAATAAGCAAGCTAGCATTGATTTGCTGCCATGCAGCAAAAAGGGGTTCGTGCCTAACGCCTATTTTGTTTTCAATAAAAGCTGCTTTAGAGATTGGGCGAAACATTCCAGATGCTTTGAGGTCGTTGGTAATTACGGCTACAACATTTTTTGCTATATCTAAATCAGCAGGGTCTACTCCTGCAAAATTGTTAATCGCTAGAGGAATTGGATCAGAGGTTCCACTAGTAATATTAATAGTATCTGCCGCTAAACTTATTGTAGAAAAGAAGAAGATTATAATTCCAATAAAATTTTTTTTCATAAAGGATGGTTTGGCTATATTAATATATTATTGAGCTAAAAAGCTTGGATCAAATAAAAGGTTAAACTCTTTCCAGGTATCATAACGTTCCAGTGATAAATTTTCAAGCGGACTTGCTTTTCTGATAGCTCTAATTGCACTTTCTGCTGTTAGTTTACAAGTTGTTTCTGAGTTGCTTGGGCATATTATATTTTTAATAGTAGCATTTTTGATAGTACCATTTGGTTCTATAGTGATATGAATTAATACCCTTACTCCTGCAATATTATCTGCTCCCGCTGGTGGTTGCCAATGTTTTTGCATTTGGTTCTTTACTAAGAGGCGTTCAGTAATGGATAATGGTGAGTCTTCATCATAATCCATGCCCCTAGAATATTTATCACCAGCTTTCTGTTCTTCGTTGCTTCTGGTGCTTATTTTTGCATCCGTGCCTTGCGAATCTTTTTCTAGGTTTTTTAATATTGCATCAATTGCATCTTCGTCCTTTTTGGGAATAGGCTTTGGTTGCTCTTTTGGTTTTTCTATTGGCTTTTTTTCTTGCGGCGGGGTTACTGCCTTTTTAGCTATCTCTTCTGGAGCTTTTTTTTCTACTTTTTTCTTTGGTACTTCTACTGGTTTAGGCTTTGGTTGCGGCTTAGGCTTTGGTTGGCTTTTTTTTACTTCTCTAGATTTTTGCGCTATCTTTGCTTGCTGTGTAGATTTGTTTTCATTCTTTACGTTAGTTATGGCGCTTGTTGGTAAAATTTCAAAAGTTAAAGCATCTTTTTCTTCGGGCAGAGTTTCAAAAACAGATGGCATGCCAAATAAAAATACAATTATTAATATAAGGTGCAAAGCGACTGATATAGCTACAGAGCCTTGCCATTGTTTATCTACTTGCTTGGTCATTTTTGCATTATATCTGAAACTAGAGCAACTTTTGTAAATCCAGCATTGTGAATACGGGCCATTACATCAACTATGGTGCCATACGAAACGTTTTTATCACCTTTTACAAAAATCCTTGCATCAGTTTTTTCTTTGGTGATTTCATTGAGTTTTGCGATAAAATCTTTTGGTTCAATCTTACTTTCAAATAAAAACAACCCACCTTCTTTATCAACACTGATGACCAAGGGTTTGAATTGACCGGACACCGCAGCTGAATCTGTCTTTGGTAAATCAACTTCAATTCCTGCAACTAACATAGGCGAGGTGATCATAAAAATAATTAATAGTACCAACATTACGTCAACCATTGGGGTAACATTGATTTCACTCATTAGTCGTTTACGTCTTCCACCAGTGCTGCGGCCTTGAATATGTGCTGCCATGATTACATTTTCTCTTCGTCTATTGCTCTGGAAATTAATGATCCTAATTCACCAATAAAATCTTCAGTTTTATTATTTATTTTATCTATTTCGGAAGATAAATAATTATAAAAAATAGTGGCTGGAATAGCAGCAAATAAACCTATGGCAGTTGCAAGCAATGCTTCTGCTATACCTGGCGCAACAACTGCTAAGCTGGTGTTTTTAGATGAGGCAATAGATTGAAAGCTATGCATAATCCCCCATACAGTTCCAAAAAGCCCTAAAAACGGTGCTGATGAGCCAACAGTTGCTAAAAATCCTAATTTAGTTTCTAGTTGTTCCATTTCTCGATTGCGAGAGAGATACATGGATCCCAAGACTCTTTCTTTATGACCGATGCGAAGAGCATCAGACTTTTTATTTTCAAGGTTCTTACCTTTTTTGCATTCTTTAATAGCATTGACAAAAACCACTGCTAAAGGATTATCGATTGATTTTTTAACTTTCTCATATAATTCATCTAGCACTTGTCCAGACCAGAATAGATCTTCAAAGCTTTTCATTTTTTTCTTCAGGGCAGAATAATGCAAAAGTTTATTGATAATAATTGCCCAACTCCATATAGATGCTATCACAAGAAATGCAATTACAGACTTACCAATAAAGTCAGATGAGACTATTAAAGATATGATAGATAAATCAACGTTACTAGCGGTGCTGATAACTTGTTCGGTGGTGTCTTCTAGTGCCATAATAAATTATATTGTTTATATTTTGAATTATGCACGTAATATTATACATTTTAATCGTTTGCGTAAACAAAATCTTTTATTGCAGGAACAATTGATTCTCTGAATTTACTACCACTAAAAGAACCATAGTGACCAACACCTTTTTGTAAGTGATAGGCTTTTTTGTTATCTGGTATATTTTTACATAAATTTAGGGCAGCTTTTGTTTGTCCTATAGCGGCTATATCGTCTTTTTCTCCTTCAATCCCAAGCAAAGCGCATTGGTTAATAGCGGTTAAGTCTACTTTGCGTCCACGTGATGCAAATTTTCCTTTGGCTAGTGAAAAATCATGAAAAACTTCCTTGATGGTCTGTAAATAAAATTCTGCCGGCAGATCCATTACTGATAAATATTCATCGTAGAATTTTTTTTGTTTTTCGGCTTCAGCATCATCTTCGATTAATAAATTTTTAAATAAATTCACGTGTGAAGTAACATGGTTTTGCAAGTTCATTGTCATGAATCCAGAAAGCTGTAAAAAACCAGGATATACACGGCGTCTATAACCAGGGTAGTTAGATGGGACATTAGTTATCAAGGTTTTATCAAACCATTCAAGGTTACGATCAATAGCAAAATCATTTGGCTGGGTAGGATTTTTCCTTGCATCTATTGGCCCCCCAATCAAAATCATTGATTTTGGAATGTTTGGATCATTTTCGGCTGACATAAGAGCTGTTGCAGCTAGTACTGGTACGGTTGGTTGGCATACTGCAAGTACGTGTACATTTGGACCAAGGAGTTTGATATAATTAATCACATAATCAATAAATCATCTAAATCAAAGCTGCCATTGGTTATAGGGATTTGATTAGCATCAACCCAATCTGTAATATATACATCAAAAAATGGTAAAGTATCCTGTACTGTACCACGAAGTAAAGTCGCGTGGTGCCCAGACATAGGTGCTATTATTAATAATTTAGGTTGTTTTTGTTCGAAATGAGGTTTTGTAAAATGTTGCAAATGACAAAAAGTATCTTTGCGAATAGTGCGTTTGCTTACTTTTTGTTCTTTTCCATTAATAATACATTCTTTAATGCCGAATTGAGGTTTTTTATATTTTCTAGTAATGCGTTCGGCGATTTCAATACTTGCCCTAATTAATGAGGCATAATGTGTATGACCAAAAGGGTTATTAGCGTTCCCTAACCATTGTTGCGCTGCCATAAGTCAAACCTTGCTGGAGACATGTTATTGCGGGTTGCTTCTATTATAGCGTATAGGTTGTTATTGTCAGGTAAGAAATCATGCATTAGTAAATACCTATTTGAACTTGTGAAGAATTAAGCTTACCTTATCACTTTATCATAATTTTATATTTATATCTTCTGCAATACGTGTTAATAATATATTTCATAAAAATATAATGTGTTTAAGTAACAATGAAGAAAAAAATTGTAGCGTTAGTCGGTAGGCCAAATGTTGGTAAATCAACTTTGTTTAATAGGTTGAGCATCAGGAAAAAAGCTATAGTTCATGACCGTCCAGGCGTTACTAGGGATCGTAAATATTCCGATGCTAAAATTGGACCAATGGAATTTACCATTGTTGATACTCCTGGTCTGGAAGAAGCTCCAGAAGGACAACTGGAATATCGTATGATGCAGCAAACCATGATTTCTATTGCAGAAGCTGATTTGGTTTGTTTAATTATCGACAATGAGGCGGGCATCACACCAGATGATAAATTTTTTGCTGAATTTATACGAAAATATAGTAAAAAATATATACTTGTAGCCAATAAATCAGAAAGACGATTTAATCATGATAAAGATTATTATCGTATAGGATTTGGTGTTCCAGTGCCTATTTCTGCTGAACATGGCCAAGGTATGGCCGATCTCTATGACGCGATTGCAGAGCAGATAGATACTGAAGAAGGAGAGGTTATTTCTGATCCAATAACGGGCGATTGTTTGCAGATTGTTATATCTGGTCGCCCTAATGCTGGTAAGTCTACTTTTGTTAATGCGATTGTGGGTGATGAAAGAATGCTTACTGGTCCAGAGGCAGGTATTACGCGTGAATCAGTGGAAATTTCTTGGAAATATAAAGATCAGGATATCAAGTTAATTGATACTGCGGGTTTACGTAAGAGAGCTAACGTTAGCCAGAGCTTAGAGAAAATGTCCACAGGGGATGCAATAGGCAGCATCAAATTTGCTAATACTGTAATTCTTATGCTGGATGCTACGATTGCTTTAGAGCATCAGGATTTGACTATCGCTAATTATGTTATAGACCAAGGAAGAAGCTTGGTAATAGCTGTAAATAAATGGGATTTAATTCCTAAAAAACGCGCGTATGAAGAAGAATTTGTTTATCAAATGGAAAAATACTTACCACAAGTTAAAGGTGTGCCGGTAGTATTTTTATCTTCAACAAATAAAACTGGCACTACAGAGGTTTTAGATAAATGTCTTGATATATATAAATTATGGAATAAAAAAATCTCTACTAGTAAATTAAACGATTGGTTGCAATTTGCATTAGAGCGTCATCCATTGCCTATTCAGAAAAAATTGGGGCGTAGGATACGTATTAAATATATGACTCAAACCAAAACTAGACCACCAACATTTAAATTATTTACTAATGATCCAGCTGGTATCACGGATGCTTACAAAAGGTTCCTAACCAATGCTTTACGTGATGATTTTGATATGCCTGGGGTGCCAATTAGGTTGCAGTTTATTAAATCAGATAATCCATATGCAAAGAAAAAATGACAAAATCAGTATTGTTAACTAGATCTAACTCATTAAATGCTGAACTTAAAGATATCCTCAAAAGTCAAAAATACGAACTACTAGAATGTAGTCTGCTTGAATACGAACTACAACCTTTTGATTTATTAGAATTTTATAAATTTCAGAACGTGCTTGTTACAAGCATTTTTGCAGCTCATGAATTACCAGAAGCACAGTTTGGCGGTATGGATGCTTGGGTAGTTGGTATTAAATCAGCAAAAATTCTTGAATCTAAGGGTTACAGAATCCAATTTGTCGCTCATGATGCAGAAAGTTTAAAACATCAAATCCCAGAACATATTTATTACGATACTATTTACCCTTCTAGTGATCATATTAGTGTTAAAATGCCTGTGCATATCACACGTAAAATATTTTATAAGGTGTTATATAGAGAATCATTGTCTAACGAACAGTTATTACGCTATAAACAAGGCATTCACTATGTGTTATTATATTCAGAAAATTGCGCAAAAACCTTAGTTAAATTATTACTAGAAAATAACTTGATGAATTATCTAGAAAATACTACATATATTGTTATAAGCTCAAAAGTAGAAAGAGTGGTAAAAAACTATTTTCAGAAAACCAAAATACTACAAGGCACTAATTTAATATTAGAATATTTAGAAAACAATGACTAAGAAAAATAACCCAGAACAAAATAACAGCCCGATAAAAAAACAACAGAATTTTCGCAGGAATCTTATTTGTATAACACTATTGGTAATTTTTGGGGCAGTGTTGTTGGGTAAAGAGCGTCTTGGCTTTATTAAAGATATGATTTTTACTCAAGAGAAGAGTTCAGAAGTAATAGCAGATAATAAGTTTATCCAAGAAGCGCTTGAGGAAAATTACTCCGTCGGAGCTGAACCACCACTTGTGAGTTTTGCTCCAGAAGAATTTAGTGAAACTAGTGACACCGATGCCGAAGAAGAGTTGGAAGAAATAGACCCGTATGTCATAATTATAGAAGAGGAAGGTGAGCCTTCTGACAGTACCAATTCTGTAATGTTAAAGCATAATTTGAATGAATATAGATTATATATTGCCAATGCTAATAAATTAATAGACAAATTCAAGGCTGATAAGAGCTACGAATTAGAGATGCAAATTCTTAAAAAACGCCAGTTGCCTGAGCGTGTTGAAGCAGTGGTCTTGCTTTTAGAGGCGTATAATCAGCAATTGATGAATAAGCAAACTATTACAGATGAGGTAATTAAACCTTTTGATTCTAAAATATTAGCACAATTTGTTACTATCAAAAAAATACCATCAGTGCAGCAAGATCAGAAAACGCAAAAAGAAGTAATTAGCAAAAATATTAATATCTTAAAAGGGTACATTTTTTCTTCAGAGTTACAAGATAGTTTTTTAAGTAAATAAACATTTAAGTTTGAGTTAATAAGATGATTAAATTTTTAATTTTATGCACAGTATTTTTGCTGCTTTACATTGGCTTTAATGCTATAGGTGAATATGATTCTGCTTTACAGCTGACTGTTTTAGGTTATCAGGTAGACTCTACATTATTTATGTTTATTACTATTTTTGTAGTAGTTCAATTAGTTCTGATGATTTTCTTAAAGACTGTTTTTTTGGTGTTTGATATGCCAGGATTATTGAAACGAAAATGGCATCAGAAAAAGTTACAAAAAATAAATCAAAAATTATTGACTATTTTAGCAGAATTATTGATGGGCAATAGAAGAAAATCAATTGCTATGACTAATAAATTAGTAGCAAACTTAGATGATGATAATAAAGAAGTTGTCAATTTGATTATGGCCGAATCCGAAGAAGGGTTTGATAAAAAAATTCAATATTTAAGAAACTTACTGGATAAAAAACATTATAGCATTTATGCAGCTAAGAAATTAGCCGAAATTTTCTATAATAATATGCATCATAAGCAAGCTGAAGAGTGTGCATTAAAAGCTTTTAATGAAGATGATACTGATACAGAATTAATGCTTATTTTGATTAGAATTTACGCCTCTCTTGGTGCATGGCCAAAATTGGTGTTTATTGTCTCAAAATTACAAAGAGCAGACTCTAGGCTGCTAGAAGAGAATGCAGAAGAA
Source organism: uncultured Rickettsiaceae bacterium (assembly GCA_905479885.1). Lineage (GTDB taxonomy): Bacteria > Pseudomonadota > Alphaproteobacteria > Rickettsiales > Rickettsiaceae > Megaera_A. The sequence continues at coordinate 21,925 of CAJQOE010000003.1, forward strand.
ATAGCCGCTTTTTACTTCGCAGCAGCAAAGTCATATTTACAATCAGGCGTTGATGATGAAGCTTTAAATTATTTAGAATCAGCATTAGAATTGCGCCCAGATTATGTAGAAGCGTTAAATTTATTTACTGAGCTTTCAATCAATATGAAAAATACAGCATCTGTATTAAAGATATTAAAAGCAGCTTTCTCTGCTAAGCCATGTTTTGATATTGCTAGAATGTATATTGCAAATTCGCGTAGTTCTGCAGAAGCTGTATATGGTACATTAGCTGGCATTGCTGCGCCGGCAAAGTATCCAGATTTATTTTTGGCATTAGCTGCATATTTGGGCTTGATTGACAAAATATCTGAAATCAAAGATCCCAAACTAATTTCATACGAAAAACCTGCTAAGGAATAAGTATCGATTGGCTCCAATGCAAGTAAACAAAATAACATTAGATAGCAGACAGCAAGAAATTGCTGCAAGTTGCCTGAAAATTGCGTTGTCTATAAAACCAACTACATTTATTAGTAAAATTAAAACATTACTCAATAACCAATCATTGCCACATGGTATATATCTTCATGGTAGCGTAGGTAGAGGTAAAACGATATTGATGAAAATGTTTTATGAACAGGTTTTGGTTCCAAAAGAAATTATTCATTTTCAAAAATTCATGCAAGGTCTGCATATAAAACTACATAAATTGCAAGCTAAATCCGCTCATAGGTTGATTCAAGATTTAGCAGCTGATATCGCTGATCGATCACAAGTAGTTTGTATGGATGAGTTTGAAATAAAAGACATAACAGATGCAATGATTATCATGCGTTT
>CAJQOE010000004.1 GCA_905479885.1 uncultured Rickettsiaceae bacterium
TTGATTCCACTATAAACATCCTCCTACAAACTCCTACAAAAATATTAATTAATGTAGAGGTATATTACTTAATTTAGGTGGGTCAATTTTGATTACATTTTTTGCTCTAAGTGGGTCAATAGTTGATTACATTTTACAAAAATAAATCCCCTCATCAAATGACTCAGACTCCAAATGCTACTGACATTATTAAATTATATCGCTTACCTGAGACAACTCACTTTCTGGGAGTGGTTATTGCACAAAATTTTCAATTCTAAATAAAATAAAATTATGATTACACTACTAGCATCAATTGCAGGCTTTATAAGCTCTATTATACCAGAAATTATAAAATATTTTAAAGATATCAATGATAAAAAACATGAACTAAATATACTAGATAAACAAATAGAATATAACGCTACTAATGCAGCAAGAAGCTTAGAAGAAATTCATATCTCTCGAGATATCCTTGAAAATGCATCACTATATTCAACTTATCAGACTCACATTAAGTGGGTTGACTCTCTAAACGGCACAGTACGGCCGATCTTGGCATATAGCTTTTTTCTTATGTATATGAGTGTGAAATATATACAATATCAAGCAATATCAGCCAGTGCACACGTTATTGAACATCTAGAAATAATCTGGAACATTGACGATCAAGCCATTTTTGCCGGCATTATTAGTTTCTATTACGGCCAGCGTACCTTTAGACAAGTTTGGAAAAAATAACCAGACAATTAATACGGCAAAATCATAATACTAGGAACCATAACTAGTAATACAATTCTAAATACATCCGATACTATAAAATATTTGATCGATTTTATAGTATCGGCCTGCTCTAATTCTGGCTCTAAACCACGTATTACAAAAAGATTCATTCCAAGAGGTGGTGTAATCATACCAATTTCAACTACCGTTAGAATAATAATACCAAACCAAACGCCAATATTTCCAGGCGCCACTCCTAAATTCAGAGTACTAACTATTGGTAAAAATAAAGGTACTATTAAAAGCACTATAGCAATGCCATCCATAAAACACCCAAGAACCAACAATGAGCTAATCATTGCCATAACAATAAGCATAGGATGGCCTGAGCAACCTAAAAAATACTCGCAAATAGCATCTGGAAATTCAAGAGCCGCTAATGCAATATTAAAAATTTCTGCTCCAACAAAAATAGCCATAATTATTGCTGTTGTCTTTGAGGTTTCTAAAAATACATATGACCAATTTATCTGCTTCAAATTACCCATAGATATAACAATCAATATCACCCCTATAACGCCAACACTAGCCGCCTCAGTTGGAATAAATTTCCCCGTATATAACCCAACTATCATCACCACAAATAATGCAAATACTGCAAGCAATAAATATATATTTTTCCAATCCACCAACTCTTCCACCTTAGCTGGCAAGGTGGATAATGGCACTTCTGTAGGATATTTATAAGCAAAATACTTAATTGCTAAAATATATCCTACAAATGCTAAAATCGCTGGAATAATCGCAGCCATCGATAAATGTGCTATCGATTCCTCTGCAATAATTGCATAAATTACTAGAATAATTGATGGTGGTATTAAAACTCCAAGCGTACCGCCAGCAGCAAGTGTACCAAAAATGATCTCTTTACTATAATTTCTATTACGCATTTCTTTATAAGAAACAGGAGTCATAGTTGCTGCAGTTGCCAGCGAGGATCCGCATAAACTACCAAAAATCGCACAAGATACAATAGTTGCAACAGCAACTCCGCCTCGCTTTCCTTTACTAGCCTTTTCAGCAAAAGAAAATAAGCTTTTAGTAATATCTCCAGAAGTTGCTATCTGCCCCATTAACAAAAATAATGGAATCACCGAATAATGATATCTACTAAATAGACTCCACGGAGAAAATGAAACCCAATGCCACCAAGCATCAATATTAAAACTCCATATATAGGCTACACTACCAGAGATAATTAATGCAGCAAACACTGGTATCCTCATTAGCAACAATATTATTAATGCAATAAAAAGCGATATACCTGCTAGCATCTTGATTCTATCAAACTATTTATTGTTTTTTTAATTGCAAGCACACTGATAAACACAAAACAGCATGCACTAACTGAATAGAAAATATATAAAGGAACTTCTAGCATGCTAGTTTTATATAACCTAAAATAACTTTCATACACAGCTCTAATTTGCCCTAACGTTAGCCCTAAATACATAGTTGTTAGCAGAAAATAGCGCCCACTTCTAATAAATTTATGATCACCAAACCTTAGAACATCAATTTTTATATGTACAGAATGCTCTTCAGCAGATAATAACGAGCATACAATAGCTATGCCAGAAAGAATTCCTATCAATTCATAATAACCAATAAATTCTATGCTCACTAGAGATCTTGCCAATACTGATATAGCTGTAAATACAGCAGTTAGTAAAAATATTACACCAGAGATTTTATACATATTGCTATTATTTTGGCTCTTTATATTTAGATAATAAGGCTTTAGCTTTATTATAAAGAGTAATACCATTTACTGTAATCCATTTACGCGAAACTTCTTCAGCCACTTGTCGCCCCTTATCAATTTCTTCCTGGCTTAGGTAGTAAAAATCACCACCTTTCTTTTTTACAGCATTAATCGTTTTTTCTTCTGCTTGATCCCATATTTGACCCGCCTCATAAGCGATGTGCATTCCCGAATTATTATCTATTACCTCTTGTATATCTTTAGGTAATGACTTGTAAAATTCTTTGTTTAACAAAAATGCAAATACTGTTGTATAAAATGGCGCTACTACATGATAATTCGTTTGCTCATGCAAACGAAGCGTAAAAGCAACTTCAAAAGGCATCATAGCTCCTTTAAGCATACCATAAGTTAATCCCTCATATACATCAGATAATGGCATAGAAACAGGCACTGCACCTAGGTTACTTATGAATTTACCCATAATTCTATTAGGAACTCTTATTCTTTGCCCTTTCAATTCCTCTAATTTAGTAATTTTTTCACCGTGTAAATGCAATGTACCTGGTGCGTGTGTATGCAATAAGACTACATAAAAATCTTTATATTCATCTATTAAATATGATTGGTAAAATTCATTGATAGCCATATTAAGTTCGGTAGCCTTATATGATTCAGCCATGAATGGTAATTCAAATACTTCTGACTTTGGAAATTGCCCAGGGCTATACCCAACTACTGTCCATACTGCATCAACTGCACCTGCACGTACTTGCTGTATAAGTTCGGATGGCGTGCCACCCAAACTCATCGCTGGATGTATTTTTACTTTTAAACGTCCATTAGTTTCTTTTTCTATCTTCTTAGCCCATGGATCCAAAAACTTACTATGCGCGATTGAAGTACGGGGCAAGAAATGAGTCAACTGCATTTTATAAGTCTTTTCTTCGGAAGCAGCACAAGTGATTTTACTAAAGCTAGAAAGCACAAAAAGCAAAATAATAGTTTTATAAAGCATAAATCTTTTCTTCTTAAAGTTGCATTATTAAAATATTATCAAGCAATAGCTACACATACAAGCATAATATTATTCTGCAGCTCTATTTAAACGATCATTAATTGCTAAACCTATTGATTGATTGGGTATAGGAGCTACCGCAATGGTTTTTATATCTCTGGATAATGCAAATTGATCTAGTTCGTGCAAATATGCAAATAAATTTGCTGCAGCCTCGGTTAAGTCGCCGCTGAAGCTTAAATTCAAGGCACCATGACTATCAAGTTTACTATCCGCAAAATTCAAACCCACTTCATTAACATGTAGTTCCGTCGCATTCACCCTTAGGTTGGTATGAGGTGAATAATGTTTATGCAACATACCTGGTGCTTTGATTGCAGATAATTTAGAAGCAATAGCAACTTTCTTTCCAAGTGCAACTTCAATAACATCCGGAGTAATAAAGCCATATCGTAAAATAATTGGAGTAGGTGTACTTAAATCAATTATAGTTGATTCTAAACCATAATTCGATTTACCATTAGACTCTAAAATGAATATTTCATCCGCAAAATTTTGCTTTACGTGTCCGTACGACGTAGAGCTCAAACCACCAGACTTATTAGCGCTTGGCGCAGCTATTGGGCAAGCACTCTCCTCTATCAACTGCAAGGCAATAGGATCTGAAGGTATACGAATTGCAATAGTACTAAGACCGGCACCAACACTATCTGCTATCTGCGCATCTGCTTTTCTAGGAAGAACCATAGAAAGTGGACCTGGCCAAAATTTTATCAATAACAGTGCATCATCATTAAACGCTGCCAACGACAAGGCAGCTTCAATAGATGCCACATGCACGATTAGCGGATTATTACTTGGCCTACCTTTTGTACGAAAAATACTAAGACATGCAGATTGGTTACGCGCATCAGCGCCTAGACCATAAACTGTTTCAGTTGGAAATGCTACTAGCCCACCGGACCTAATAATTTGCGCAGCTTTCTTTATATCATTCATTAAAGTTTATCAAAATTAGCTATTTTATCAAAAATTTCTCTGACCCTTGATAATAACAACATACGATTATTAGCAACGATGGCATCCTTGTCTTTAACCATAACATTATCAAAAAATTTTGATATTGGATCGCGCATGCCAGCTAACAATTGCAAGCTTTCCGTGTAATTCTTAGATGCAATAGACTCTGTAATTCTGCTATCACAACTATTAACTATAGAAAATAATGCTATTTCATGCTCAGATATAAAGGCGGATTCATCAATCTTTCCTTGCAATTCTGTTGCCCCTAAAATATTGCTAGCTCTTTTATAAGCTATCAACAAATCATCGCCATCACTACTAGATAAAAATTCCTTAATAGCTTGCAATTTACTTTGTACTTCAATTAAATCTGACTCAATATTTAAATTAAGCACAGACGCGATAATATTAACTTCGTAGTGATCTTTGAAAAAATATTTTAAACGCTCTTCTAAAAAACTAATGATTTGTTGTTTTAATTCATTGCGAACTTCAACTTTGCCTTTATATTCGTTAGCTACAAAAACAACTAAATTCAATAAATCTATGGATAATTTATTCTCCAGGATAATACGAATTATCCCTAAAGCTTGACGCCTCAGTGCAAATGGGTCCTTTGAACCACTTGGCTTTTCTCCAGCTAACATCAAACCACAAAGACTATCAATTTTATCTGCCAGAGCCAATATTGCAGCTGTATTAGTTGGGCAATGATCTGCAGGCCCTTGAGGCTTGTAATGATCACGAATAGCAGTAGCTATCTCACTACTCAATGACTCAGCTTTTGCATAATAATAGCCCATAATACCTTGCAAAGTTGGAAACTCGTCGACAACTTCTGATACAATATCACTCTTACATAAAAGTGCCGCCTGAACCGCGCCCGCATTGCTTGGATCAATAAATTTGACAATCTCTGCAAGGCGTAGCGTTTTCTCTTTTAGGCTACCAAGCTTTGCATGAAATATAACTTTTTCTAAACGTTGAGCTTTAGTTTGCAGTGATGTTTTTAAATCCTGATTATAAAAATATAATGCATCTGCAAGTCGGGCAGATAAAACCTTTTCGTTTCCAGAAATTACTACATCTATATCTGTTGATGCAATATTAGAGACAAAAAGAAAATACGGAGCAAAATTTCCATCTTTATCAAATAGGCTAAAATATTTCTGGTGAGTACGCATTGCATTTACTAAAATCTCACTCGGCACAGAGAGAAATTTCTGATCAATTTTGCCTACCAAAACTTGTGGATATTCAACTAACCCAACCACCTCTTCTAGCAAGACAGGATTATCCTTGATGATTAAGCCTAATTTGTCTGCTTCTTTTGCTAATCCATTTTGGATGTATTTTTTTCTATCCACCGAATCCAAAACTACAAAACTATTTTTTAATATCTCTTTATACTCTATAAAGCTACTAACAGGATACGCTTCTGGTGCCATAAATCTATGGCCATAACATTGGTTGTTTGCAGTGAAATGACCATATTCAAATGGAACCGTTTCGGCATCAAAAATACATAAAATATTTTGTAATGGACGTACCCATTTTATCTTGTAGCGCCCCCAATACATTGACTTTGGCCATACATATTCAGAAATTGGTATATGCAAACTATCTAACAAAATATCTTTTGTATTTTGTTCAGAAGTTTTCTGCTCATATACATATAATTCTACGCCTTTAATTTCTGTACGTTTTAGTTCTTCAGCTATTATATTATTAGAACGGCAAAACCCATCTATAGCACCTTGAGGAGCCGAAACTTTTGGACCTTTTAGCTGCTTAGTAACAGATGCTAATTTTGTGGCTACACCAGTAGCATGAATCGTCAAGCGTCTAGGGCCAACATACACATCTATTTGCGCAAACTTTATTGCATTCTCTGCGAAATATTTTGTAAAGATATCTTTGTAGGCTATAGCAGCTTTTTGCTGCATCATGGCTGGTATCTCTCCAGAACATAACTCTAATAATAACTCACTCATAATTTACGCTTCTCCTTCCATTTCCATCCATTTTTCGCACGATAATTTTGCTAAATTACGCACCCGACCTATATATGATGCTCGCTCAGTAACACTCACTACGCCTCTTGCGCAAAGCAAATTAAACAAATGACTGGCTTTTATACAATAATCATAAGCCGGCATAGGCAAATCTTCTCTGATCAAAGCCATGCACTGCGTTTCAGCATCTTCAAAATGCCTTAAAAGTATTTCAGTATCAGCTACTTCTAAATTAAATTTAGAAAATTGTTTTTCAGCAGCAAAATCAACTTCACCATAAGTTAGCGCCTTTTCTCCGACTTGCCCGTTCCAGTCCAAATCTTTAACAGCATCAACACCTTGAATGTATAAAGCTAAACGCTCAAGTCCATAAGTAAGTTCGCCAGCAACCGGCCTGCAATCAATACCGCCAATCTGCTGCATGTAAGTAAATTGTGACACTTCCATACCATTGCACCATACTTCCCACCCCAGACCAGATGCTCCAAGCGTTGGGGACTCCCAATCATCTTCGACAAAGCGCACATCATGTTTTTTCATATCAATCCCAAGATGTTCTAAGCTCTTCAAATATAACTCTTGAATATTGTCTGGTGAAGGTTTGAGTATTACTTGAAATTGATAATAATGCTGCATACGATTTGGATGCTGAGCATATCTACTATCAGTAGGTCTTCTAGATGGCTGAACATAAGCAACATTCCATGGCTTAGTTCCAAGAGAACGTAACACAGTTGCTGGATGAAAAGTACCCGCGCCAACTTCAACGTCATATGGTTGCAATATCGCGCAACCATAATCCTGCCAGTATCTCTGCAACTC
>CAJQOE010000005.1 GCA_905479885.1 uncultured Rickettsiaceae bacterium
ATAAATTAGAGCTACCAACAGGCTTTGATGATATTATGGATTCTTCAACAGAGTCGATGGAAGTTGACTCTGAAAGTGCAGTACCTTCTGTAGACCAACTTCAAGCAGTAGAAACTCCACTAGAGCTGACAGAAAGTACTGCAGGCAATACAGATACTAAAGCAGAAGAGAAACTAGCACTACCATCAGGATTTGATGAAGCAGTAGAAGCTCCAACAGAGCCAACAGAAAGTGCTGTAGACAACACAGATACTCCAGCAGAAGAGAAGCTAGCACTACCATCGGGATTTGATGATGCAGAAAAAACTTCAATTGAGTCCACTGACACTACTGAAGGCGATACAGATACTCCAGCAGAAGAGAAGTTAGCACTACCATCGGGATTTGATGAAAATGAAAAAGGTAAATCAGAAGACGATGATATTACTGATGTTACAATCCCAGGACCTGAAACTACAGTTTCTTCAGAAAGTTTACTAGAATCACCTAGCCAAGATGATGATGTATCTAAACTCGAATTACCAGCGCTTGCTTCTGCTGTGGCTGAGAATGATGAATTTGCTGTACCTAGTTATGTATCCGAAATAGATACAAAAAAAACCTCAGAAGATGATATTTCGAAATATACTAAGGAATTACAGGAAAAGCAGAAAACATTAACGCCGGTAGACAAGATTAGTGAGGCAGAATTAGCAACTGGTAATAATGTTATAGAACAATATACCGAGATAACCTCAGCTAGTTTAGATAAGACTCAGTTGGAATTTGTTAATAATGAAGCTCAGGTATTAATTCTTCCCAATGATGACATAGTTTTGGGGGAGTTGACAGAAGAAGCAAAGTTTAATCTAATTGACCTGAGATCTTACGCGCAAATTTTTTGGGATAAATATTATCAAATGCAGAGAGAGCCAGAACGTCGTGTTATAGAAGATTTTATTAAAAATTATGACGACAATTTTGGTAATGAAGAATATTTATATTCTGCAAATATAATTGCTACTGGTATGAAAGAAGCTTTTAAATCTATCGACAAAGATAATATTTATTCACTGATAGCTATTCTCAATAGTTATCCTGTATTGCAATTAACAGGAGATGGAGATAATACATTGCTGCATGAGGCATCTTATGTTGGCAATTATTCTGCGGCTAGATTACTCGTCTTGAAGGGAATAGATATATTTGCAAAAAATGAAAATAATCAGACAGCTCTTAATGTTGCAGAGAAGTTTAATAATCAACATATAGTCTTTTTACTTAAATCAGCTAATTTAAAATAGTTTATATCTTGTTTATTTGGCTTTTTATTGAGTAAGCATAAGCTTTTATGTTTTTTTATAAGCGGTTTAGCTTAGATTATTTGACACTTACTAGGAAATTTCATAATATCCCGTTATTGTTTTTTTGGGTGTGAATTAAGGATAAGGACTTAGCTAAATTGTGTATAATATCTCCATCACTAGTGAGGTATAAACAATTTTATAATCTATAGTACTTCATATCCCTAATTTGCTATTTGAGAGAAACAACAAACTTAAATAAATTTAAGTGAAGCACGGTCGTAGTTTAAGGATAAAAGGGAATGTTATAGATGAAACCAAACCAACTTTATCTGTTTAAAGACAAGAGATTCTTGCCCATATTTATAGTGCAATTTTGTGGTTGTCTCAATGACAGCATTTTAAAAAATTCTTTAATTATATTAGTAACATTCAAGTTGGCCAACGAATTGCCTTTGCCTGCATATACTTTGGTGATGTTAGCTAATGTTATTTTTATTATGCCATTTGTTATTTTTGCTAGCCTTGCTGGTCAATTAGCTGATCGTTATGAACGTTCAACCATTGTTAAAATCATCAAGTTTATAGAAATAGGCATCGTTGCTACTTCTGCATATGGGTTTTATAATACGGATTTAGTAGTGTTGTTTTGTTGTATAGCCTTTATGGGTATACATTCTACATTCTTCGGACCAATAAAATATAGTGTTTTACCAGATAAATTGAAGAAAAACGAACTATTAGGAGCCAATGGTTATATAGAAGCTGGAACTTTTTTATCTATTTTATTTGGTACCATGCTTGGTGGTTTTTATAATTTTAATGGTAATTTAATTATTACATTAGCTATGGTTATAGCTATCCTTGGTTTTGTGGCTAGTTTATTTATGCCGAAATCTAATAATGCTAATCCAGAAATTCAAATAAACCCGAATATAGTGCAAGAAACCATTTCTATGGTTAAGTATGCTTCTTCTAAAAACCAGGTATATTTGGCAATATTAGGAGTTTCATGGTTTTGGTTTATTGGCGCAGCTATAATGGCTCAAATTCCTTCTTTAACCAGAGATACACTCGGCGCAGATGAAAATGTAGCAAATTTATTTCTTGCAACATTTTCTATAGGAGTAGGAGTTGGATCTTTTTGGTGTAATAAAATATTTTCTAATAACATTACTAGTAAATATGTATTCCTTGCTGCCATGGGAATTAGTTTTTTTGGTGTGGATTTGTATTTTGCTAGTAAAATAGCCAGTATCAATTACGAGCCAGCGCAATTAAAAAGTATCGCTGAATTTTTAAGTAAGAAACATTATTGGCGTATTTTATTGGATTTATTTTTTCTAGCTGCAATTGGTGGGCTTTATGTGGTGCCTTTATTTGCGGTGATGCAATATTTTACTTCTCCTGCTTATAGAAGCAGGGTTATTGCTGCTAACAACTTAATTAATTCATTTTTTATGGCTGGTTCTACAGGGATATTATCATTTTTATTCTACATGGATTTTTCTATACCCTCTGTGATTCTAATGGTCAGTATGTTAAACGTAGTAGTGGCTATTTATATTTATCAATTTATTCCAAATAGTCAGGTGATTCCTATGAAATTATGGCGAGCTATATTTAGACTGTTTTTTGATTTGATGTATAAAATCGAAGTTAAAGGTTTAGAGAATTATAAAAAAGCTGGTAAAAGAACTGTAATAATCGCTAACCATTTATCTTATATAGACCCGGCTTTAATTGCTACATATATTCCAGAAAACATGCAATTTGCCATTAATACCTCTGTAGCTAAAGAATGGTGGGTGAGGCCTTTTTTAAAAATAATTAGAACATATCCAATTGAACCTAATAATGCTATGGCATTAAAAAGCCTCATTGAAGAAGTAAAAAAAGATAGAAAAATTGCTATTTTTCCAGAAGGTAGAACAAGTGTTACTGGATCTTTGATGAAAATTTATGAAGGTCCAGGCATGATTGCTGACAAAGCAGATGCTACTATATTACCCATTCGAGTCGACGGAACACAATTTACTCGTTTTTCTAAGGTAAGGAAATTAATGAGAGGCAAATTTACATTGCGTAGAAAAATTACGATTACTGTTTTGCCTCCAGTTAAAGTAACTCCTCCTCCTTCTTTAGATAACCGTGAGCGTCGTAAATACATAGGGCATGCATTATATGATCTAATGAGTGATATGATGTTTGAAAGCTCAAACTATAAAGAGACAGTTTTTCAAACATTGATTAATGCAAGTGAAATCTATGGCAAAAAAGCACAAATAATGCAGGATATTGATAATAATAAAGCTAGTTATAATAGCTTATTGTTAAAGGCATTTATTTTGGCCAACTTACTATCTAGAGACTCCAAGGTAGGAGAAAAAGTAGGATTAATGCTGCCCAATATGGTAGGTAGTGCGATCACATTTTTTGGTATGCAAGCCGCAGGAAGAGTGCCAGCGATGATTAATTTTACTGCTGGTCCAAGCAATGTAATTTCTGCATGCGAAACAGCTCAAGTAAAAACTATATATACTTCTAGGTTATTTATAAAAAAAGCAGAACTTAGGGGGCTAGTGGATTCGCTAAAAGAATCTGGCATTAATATAATATATCTTGAAGATCTGCGTAAGCACGTTACTCTTGCGATGAAACTTAAATGTTTCTTAGGTACTATATTTCCACAAACTTATTATGAAAATTTGTGCCTTGAGCGTGATGACTTAAAAACAGCAGTTATATTATTTACTTCTGGTACAGAAGGTAAACCCAAGGCAGTTGCGCTTTCGCATCGTAATTTACAGGCAAATAGGTGCCAAGTTTTATCACGGATTGATTTTAATCCCTACGATTGTGCTTTCAACGCGTTACCAATGTTCCATAGTTTTGGTCTTATGGGTACTTTGATTATGTCTTTAAGTGGTGTTAAAACATTTTTTTACCCATCCCCGCTGCATTATCGTATTATTCCAGAGATTATATATGATATTGGCGCAACTATTATGTTTGGTACAGACACTTTCTTAGCTGGTTATGCATCTTATGCGCATCCATATGATTTTTATTCATTACGTTATGTAATTGCTGGTGCAGAAAAATTAAAATCAAAAACAAGACAGTCTTGGTTCGATAAATTTGGTGTTAGGATTTTTGAGGCATATGGTGTCACAGAAACAGCTCCTGCTATTGCAGCCAATACTCCAATGCACGATAGACCTGGTACTGTAGGTCGCTTGCTACCTAAAATAGAATATTTTTTACAACCAGTTGAAGGTATTAAAGAAGGTGGTAGATTATGCATTAGGGGGCCAAACGTAATGCAAGGTTATATTAAACCAGAAAATCCTGGTATCATTGAAGAACCAAGTGTGGAAAAGTTAGGTGTTTCTTGGTACGATACGGGGGATATAGTATCTATTGATAAGGATGGCTATATAACTATCCTAGGCCGTGAAAAGCGTTTTGCTAAAATAGCTGGTGAAATGGTTTCTCTTGCCGCAGTAGAAGACCTAGCAACGACAACAAATCAAGTTTCAGTGCATGCAGCGGTTTGTATTGAAGATGCTAAAAAAGGTGAGCAAATAGTTTTATTTACAAATATAGAGGACCTTACTCGCGATAAAATTACAAAAACTTGTAAAGAATGCCAACTCTCTGAGCTTTATATACCTAAGGTGATTGTTAATATTAAGGAATTACCAGTTTTAGCTACAGGCAAATTAGACTATCGTAAATTAGCAGAGTTAGCACAAAAAGAGCTTGAGGAAGCGTAGACTATAT
>CAJQOE010000006.1 GCA_905479885.1 uncultured Rickettsiaceae bacterium
ATTCTTTTTAAAAAGCATCATCTATTAACATACTCAATAGCATGCTTTATATCCTCGTATGTAAGCATTATTGGTAATTTTATACCATCTGGATAAGAAGGGCCATACATTTTGTAAAATGGTAGGCCGACTACATCATTGGAAGCTAAATAATTATCTATAGCTGCATCGTAAGATGTAAAATCTCCTCGCATTGCCACTATCTTATTTTCTTTAAATAAACGCATAATCTTATTGCGATCTAACACCATGAATTTATTATATTTACAAGTAACGCACCAATCTGCTGTAATATCAACAAACACCACTCTACCCGCAGCAACATAGCGATCTATAGCTAATTGATCAAACTTGCGCCATGTTGCCTCTAGTTTTTGTTGATACTTAGCATCCTCTTTATAAGCATATTGCGGCAATATTAAACTAGCTATAATAATTGACGCTACTATAAATGATTTAATCAATACGCCTTTTAAGAAGTTACTATTACTCTCGATACTAAATTTTAATAATATCAACAACATAAATAACCCAACAACAGCTCGTTGTCCAATTTGGCTATACAAAATATATAACAACCAAAATACAGTCCCCAATAAAAGTAACACTAAACCCTTTTTTAAGGTTTCCATCCACCTTCCTGGCCTTGGCAAGGCATTTAATATAGGTGGATATAATGCTAACAAAATGTATGGCGTACTAAAACCCAAAGCTATAAAAGTAAATATCACCAGAATTACTATATTACTAGACGCAAAGGAAATCGCTATGGCTGTACCAAGAAAAGGTGCATTGCATGGGGTTGATAAAATAGTAGCTAACACTCCACTGAAGTAACTCTCGAGGTGCTGATTCTTAAAATTTATATTACTAAGTCTATTACCGGTGAGCATTGGCAACGAAATATTGATACGCCCCATAGCACTACTAATAAAAATAGTTATTATTATTGTTAAGAGAATAATAATTTCTGGAACCTGAAAACTTACCCCCAGACCAAATTGTTTACCACTGCTCTTCAGCGCAATCATCACCCCAGCTAGGCACCAAAAACTGCTTAAAATACCAGCAATGGTAAAAAGACATGCTGTTTTTCTATTATCTTTATGCTGTTTTATAAAGGAAAATACCTTTAGTGACAGGACGGGTAAAACACAAGGCATAAAATTCAGGATTAAGCCACCTAACATAGCCAATATAACCACCCAAATAAATTCCGATATGACAAAATCTTTTTCCAATAACAAAATTTCTGACTCTATAGTATGTCTCACCGGAACACACTGCTCATTACAAACTACATATTCAAGATCAGCCTTGATTGAAACTGGTTTTGATACATCCTTAGGAGTTATTATTAAAGCTACCTTAACCAACTCATCATAACATTGTACTGTACCTATAGGATCCTGATGCTTTTGCTTATGCTTTGGCCACAATAATTGATAATTTTGTAAATTATCAGAGTCATGCACAATAATATTTGTAGCCAATCCCGCCTCATAATCATGACTATATATGGTATAACCAGGCTCTAAATTTAGCTCAAATTGTAATTTATTGTTAGCATATGAGTGGAGTACAAATTTATGTGCATTCGCATAAGCATGTGATACAATCAGAATTGTTAAAGTAAAAATGGCGATAAACTTTCGGCGGTTCATGGGTAAAGCCTTGAAATATAAATATGCAATGACTATATAAGACGTAGCAATAGTTTCGGGAAATAAATTTGATGATTAGACAAGATTTTTCTAACTTAACTGGTAAAATTCTCATAGCAAGTCCGTTTGCTATGGAAGGCAATGTATTTCATAAATCATTGATTTATGTAATTAAACATACAGACGAAGGTTCTGTTGGCTTAATTTTCAACCATCCAATAAACAACGCGCCAGCGAATACTTTATTCAAAAAAATAGATAGCAAAATTAATACCGAGGATCTAAACCTTGATATCCACCTAGGAGGACCCGTTGAAGTAGAGCGCGGCTTTTTTTTACATACCGATGAATATAACAAAAATCTTCTATTTAACCCAGCACAAAGCAACCTGGCAGTAAGCTCTAACGCACAAATTCTACAAGATATTGCTAATGGGACTGGGCCACAAAATAGTATTTTCATCATAGGTTATACTGGCTGGAGTGCTGGGCAAATGGAGTTTGAATTAGAAAATAATTTATGGCTTATTGCTGAACCAAATCATGATTTAATATTCCTAGAAAACTCTGAAGAAAAATGGAGCAAAGCTCTTGCTATGCTAGGGATATCTACCAATGATTTTGTTGATATGAATCTAGCTAGCTGTTAATACATAAGATAATTAAATTATTGACGCTACCAACTTTATGCTAGCTAGTAGCTATACCGCTAAATATAAATTTCTGGCAAGCACAGCTCAGGATTAGAGCTTATACTATTCAACTGGCTATTATTTATCTTTTTCAAATCCAACTAAAGCACGAGCAAAATCGGTCACAGAAAATGGCTTAAGGTCATCAACCGCTTCACCGATTCCAATAAAATGAACTGGTAATTCGTATTTTTGTACAATCCCTACCACGGCGCCCGCTTTGGCTGTACCATCTAATTTAGTAATCACTAGACCAGAAATCTCAGCAATAGCTTTGAATTGCTCAACTTGCATAGCGGCATTCTGACCTGTTGTACCATCAATCACTAGCAAACAATGATGCGGAGCAGAATCATCTACTTTTTTTATTACCCTAATGATTTTTGCTAATTCTTCCATCAAATTTTTATGATTATGCAAACGGCCCGCTGTATCAACAAACAAGATATCCACACCATTTTGTATAGATTCTACTATAGCCTTGTGAGCCACGCTTGCAGGGTCGGCTTTATCTGCCCCCTGAAATAATATAGCTCCTGCCTTATCAGCCCATTTTTCAATTTGACCAACGGCAGCGGCACGAAAAGTATCACAAGCAGCAATTGCTACCTTCTTGCCATCGGCGACGTATGAAGCTGCCATCTTCCCTATAGTGGTGGTTTTTCCATTCCCATTCACTCCGCAAACAAGGACGACGTTTAAACCATTAGGAGTAATTTTAAATTCATGGTTTTGCTCGAGAAGGATTTGTTCGATCAATTGACATAAATCCTCCTTGATTTCTTCAGACGTAACTTCTTTATCAAATTTATGCTTGCGCAGCGAAGCTATAATCTCCCCTGATACCTTTGTACCCACATCAGAAAACAGCAGCAAATCTTCAAGCTCTTCCAAAGTGGAATCATCTAGTTTTTTCTTTACGAATAAATGCTCAATACCACTACTGATTTTACCAGATGTTTTACTTAAAGCTGTTTTTAATCTACCGAATAATCCAGCCATTATTTTTCCTTATTACCAAGAAATTGATTTTTATATTTATCTAGCAAAGTCTTCATTTGATCAATATCCAAACTTTTATCCAAGTTTTTATAGTCAATAGCTCCGGAGCTTGTACTCAATAAATCAACAGTGTTTTTTAGCGCCGGGTTCGCATCACCAATACCATTTGAAATAATAACTAACTGATCATGTATACCAAGCATATAATAAGAAATTGCTAAACGTAATATATCTTGCGCAGCAGCCGGGTCACTCCCAACCTGAGATATAGTATCTTCAAGGAACGAACCAACCAAATTAGCGTAAGTTTTCCAATCTTTAGCTTGAAAAATAGCTTCTCTTCTAATTATTTCTGCATCTTCTGACATGTCATCTTTGATATAATGCAAGGCTTCTTTATATTTTTCCATCTGGATCAAAGCTTTTGCACGTAAACGCACTCTATATTGATGCTCGTTAAAATTAAAATTATCTTTATCAGTATCATCTAGAACAAATATTGCTTCACTCGGTTTCTTGTCCATCATCAGAATAATTGCTAGATTATCCGCATTTACCACGCGTTTTTCACCTTTGAGACGGTAATTAATTTGGTGACGCAACAAATCCGCAGCATTGCCTAACAAGTCTAGACGCACTAAACGTTGTGCAATAGATATAATCACATCATCGCCTTGCTCACCAATTGGATTTAATTCCTTAAATTCATAAAATAATGCCACTACTGTAAAATCATCCATTTCTTCACCAAAACCACCCGGTAAAAATACATCGTTAAAAATGCGGGCCATTTCAGATGTAATATAAAAATTACTTACTTTATTGTTAAAGGCACTCTGGATGTACTGATACGTCCTTAGCGCGTTCATTATATCCTTATTTTCACGATAATAATTCGCTAGCTGCATTAATATTTCATATTCAAGCTGATCTCCTCTCCAGCTGTAACGCAGTCCTTCTAGGGTGTCGATTGCTTCAGAAATACTTATTTCTTCTTCAGCAAATCTAACTTTAACTAACTCAAATGCCGCTCTGACTTTATTAAACATATCTAAATCTTGATACGTTAAATCTCTATAATATTGCTTAGCAAGGTTCAGCTGATCTTTCTTCTTATAATAATTGGCGCGATGAAATTTTAAGCTATTAGCATAATAACCTTCTGGTGGAGTACGAACTTCACGAAATATACGCTCTACCGATTTCAAATCATTTGCCAAAAGTGCTAATTCAATTTCAGCAAAAGCGATTGGCCAATATTTATCATCAGAATATAAACTAATTGTTTTAGATAAATTTTCAACAAAACCTATAGTATCTGGTACAGCTCCAATAGAAAACTCATTGTAATTATTCCATAAATTGATCTCTGCTATGCGTTTTATATCGTTATATTCTAGCAAATCATCATATTCTTCTTTTGCGGCGCCAAGGTTGCCAATCATTGTGTTATTGACCGCTTCTAGGAACCTAGCCTGTAAGCTATCTTGATATTCTTTGTAAGCATATTTCTTAGCCACTAGCAGTGAATCTAAAGATTCCTGGTACCAGCCATGAATGAAGAAAAATTTAGCAAGGTTTAAGTTTCTCTCGAGCGCTACAAATTTATCTTTTGCAGCTGAAGCCTCGCTAATAAGCAAACTTTTGCGCTCGTTAAAATCAAAAATATCTAAATTTTTGTCTAAATACGGCAATAAGGTCGGCAACTTAATATACTCTTCAATGTTTGCTAGCAAAACATTTGACTCAACCAACACTTCCTCTGGCAACGTCGTATCCGAGACTACTTTTAATGCCTCTTCCCCTTTTTCCACCATCACATCATCGCTGTATAAAACAACAGCAATACCCTGAATAGATTTCAGCAAACTAAACTCCACTGAATCCATTTGAGTAGCAACTCTGATGCCGCCTGTGACCACTGGAACGACTGAAATTACATCACCAAGGTCTGGGTCTTCAAATGAAATAACCTCATTATTAGCAAAATTACCGCGAATTAAAAAACCTTCTTCAGAAACAAGCGGCTCAGGCGATACTACCTTCTGTGCCTGCCAATTTTTATCCTCTAATGCTGAAACTTTAATGTCCCAGCCGGAGTTTGTTTTTTCTGACTTTGCTTGAGTAAATTCAGGGCTTACTCGCATTCGCATAACAGTACCAGTTTCACTTGGAACCACTTCAAACTTACTAAAAATGCCCCCTTCTTTAAAGGAAAACATTTTTTTCTGATCAAAAACTATCCAAATATATTTATCTCTAAAGAATGCAGCAACTTTGCTGTTGTCGTTTCCTACATTGAAAGATAAAACATGCTCATCTGCTTGTTGTTTGTAGCTAATTGTCCCAGGGTCATTATTCGCAGACCCTATTTTGGATAGATCATCCTCTTCTTGTTTTTGCCCAGCTCTAAACTTAATTGCTTCTAGCTTTTCACCATGGATAACTGACTGATATTCAAGTTCCTGCTTTACTTGAAATACAATCCTTTGTTTGTTAGCAGCAGATCTCAAACTAGTTGCATACTTATTAAATTTTTCTGGGTTCAATAATTTAAATTCTATTGGTATATTGACATCTGCCGTAACAGATTGCTTGCTAAAATTTAGATCAATTATTTGGCTTGTATCTCTGTAAAAAACAAAAATTACATCTTTACCAAAGACCTTCACTTCTATTTGTATAGGTGCGGCAGCGTGCGCTGTATGCATATATAATATGCATAACAAACACAATAATAATTTTTTTATTCTTATCATCAATTTTTCTAATGAAAATAGCGTATAATAGTTCTTGCCAGCTTAACTGCTAACAAAATAAAACGCTATTTTTAATGCATAATATTTTGTTAAAAAATATTATTAATGCGCCTTAAAGTAAAGAAAATTCTTAGGATAGGCCAAAACTTATCTTAATCTTTTAAAGCCAATCATCAAAATAAAACCAAGCTAAATTATTTTAGCTTGAAGGACTTTGAATAATTTGCATATTATTTTTTCTCGTTAAATGCGTAATCAATTCCTGAAACAAACCTTCTTTAATAATATTAGAAAAATGATCGCCAGAATCTTTTCTGATTGCATCCATTTTAGCCTTACTGTTATTAACAGCTTTTAGGTAAGCAACATAAACCTTCTTGGAATCACCAACCAAAGGCGTAGATTTATCTTTTTCTGTAATAAAAATTGACTTCAACAACTCAACTGGTAATTTTTCCTGCAATGGCAATTCAGCTCTGGTGAATGATTGATTCCCTAGGACACTTATCCCCTGCGCTTGCAAACTAGCTCTATTTATCTGCTTAGGATCATAATTTTTATTAGCTTCTTCAAGTTTTTTCACATTAAAAAAGGCAAGCATTCTCTTTTCTAATATGTTTTTGATATCATTCTCAACTTCGGCAAATGATTGCTGCCTTGATTGTATTATTGTTTTTAAATTTATCAGCAATATCTCGTTCTTATCTGCAACTTCAATAGGGTAAGAAACCTCCCCCTCTATCATTTCAAATACACTGTCAGCTAATTCTATATTTTCTGCTACAGAACTTGTATTCATATCAACTAGTGACATATCTTTTACCGAAGAAACTTTTAGCTCATATTTTTCTGCTATCTCTTGTAAAGTTAGACCACTTGACACATCTTCTTCAAAATTCTTTGCCAGCTCATTTGTTAACTCTTCTAGCCTTTCGCTGGCTAAAACTTCCTGTACTTGCTTTTTAGCACTAGCATAATTTTTTTCTGTAAATTCATCTTTGTTGTCTTCGAAAAATTGCTTTAACTCAGCTTCAGATATTTTAAGTTTTTTTGCAAGAAATACACGATCGGCTTTTATGTAGTCAAAGCTTCGCAATTCTGGCAATACAAATAACTCTTGGTTATTTTGGTAAAAATCTTCCAATTGTTCTGACTGTAGAAGCTCTGGTGTATAATTTTTTGGCTTGTAATCCAAATCTATAGATAATAAATCAACAACTCTAGTTTCAGCCATGTAGCTCACCATATTCTCAGTCATTGCTTTAGGCGGAACAAAAGAATCCATAAAAACATCCAGTAATGCTGTAGTCATTAAATGTTTTTTGATTGATTTTAGATACTCATCTTCTCTATTTTGCGAATTATGAAATGCGTTTTTAAATATGCTTAAATCAAATTCACCATGTGCATTTTTAAAAAACGGAGATTTTCTTATAAACTTAATGACTAACTCGTCACTCGTATCAAAATCATAGTAATTAGCTAAATAGTCAACCATAGATTCATTGATTAATCTTCTTAGAACAGAATTGTCTAAACCAAGCTCTGCTATATTTTCATCTGTTAAATTAATACCATTCTGGCTCTGCAATGCTTCTACTTCTCTGGCCTTGGCTATTTGAAAGTTTTCCATGGAAATAGAATTCGTTTTATCGAACAATACTATATTGCCTCTACTATTACCGCCTATAAAAGAAGCGCCACCAATCCCTATGAAGCTAAACGCTACAAGACCTAGAATGATCTTTACTAAAATATTATCGGTACCTTTTCTGATTTTTGTCAACATAGTATTTTTTTTTCTATTTACTTATACTTAAGATATTTCTAAAATAATGAGGTAATAAAATTACTGCAAGAGATTTCTCCTATGAAACCAATCATTATCGCTAACTGGAAAATGAATCTAACTTTAAAGGAAGCATACACTAAGGCTAAGCAACTTGATAGTAGAAATTATTCTGCTCAACTTTTACTAGCACCACCCGCACCATATCTAGCGCATTTGACACAAAATTTTAAAAATATTGAATTTTGTGCACAAGATCTTAGCGCTTTTAATGGCTTTGGCGCATACACTGGAGAATATTCTGCAGACATAATTAAAAGCTGCAATGTTAATTATGCAATAATTGGCCATAGCGAAAGACGAAATGCCATAGGTGAGCACAGTAATTCTATAAAACAAAAAGCTTTAAACTGCGTAGGAGCTCAAATTACTCCTATTATCTGTGTAGGCGAAACCTTAGAAGCTAGAAGAAACAACAACTATAAAGAATTTATTGCCGAACAAATCAACCAATCTATTCCAGAAAACGCACATTCTCTCATTATAGCATACGAACCATTTTGGGCTATAGGATCTGGGCTAATACCAACGATTGAGGAGATTGCAGAAATATTTGAATTCATTAAATCTAGTGATGATATAAGTATTGTTGCAAAGAATGCGCAGCTAGTGTATGGTGGATCCGTTAGTTCAAAGAATTATAAAGAAATTCTAGCTATAGCTGGTAATAATGGGATCATTTTAGGATCCGCTTCATTAAATGACGATGAACTAAACTTAATTTTAAACTAAAATACATACTATTAGCATGATAAACACTCTGCTTTTTATTCACTTAATAATCGCAATATTATTAGTTATCGTTATTTTACTACAAAAAACTAGTACTGATGGCTTAAGCGGCATCGGTGGTGGCGGTGGTGGCAATATGGGTCTAGTAAGTGGTAGATCAGCTGCAAGCTTCCTCACTAGAACAACTGTGATGTTAGCTATAATCTTCTTTTGTAACGCTCTGGTTTTGGCTAACCTATCTTCACAGCCACGTAGTAATTTAACAAGCAAAATGGAAAATGATTCTACGCAAAATAGCGTTGACTCTTCTGCGGAACAAGAAACATTACCAATGGCAAAATAATTTTGGAGATATAAACGATGGATAAGGTACAAGTTGGCAACCTTGCAATTAGCAATAATTTACCATTCGCTTTAGTAGCTGGCCCTTGCCAAATTGAAACGCTAGATCATGCATTATTTATCGCTGAAAATATTAAAAAAATTACTGACAAATTAAATATACCATTTATCTATAAATCATCCTTTGACAAAGCAAATAGAACTTCTGCAAGCGCTGAGCGTGGCGCCGGATTAGATAAAGGTCTAGAAATTTTAGCTAAAGTTAAGGCTGAAATTGGCTGCCCCATTCTAACTGATGTTCATACAGAGCAACATTGCAAACCAGTTGGTGAAGTAGTCGACATATTGCAAATTCCAGCGTTTTTATGCAGGCAAACTGACCTACTAAAAAGCGCTGCAGAAACTGGCAAAGTTGTAAAAGTCAAAAAAGGTCAATTCCTCGCTCCTTGGGATATGAAAAATGTCTATGAAAAACTAACTATGTTCAAAGCCAGGGGTATTATCCTAACTGACCGTGGAACTTCTTTTGGCTACAACACCCTAATCTCTGATATGCGCGGTCTATCTATAATGGCCGAAACTGGTGCGCCCGTATTTTTCGATGCCACACATTCAGTACAGCAGCCAGGTGGTATTGGGGCTTCTAGCGGTGGTCAAAGACAATATGTCGAGCTCCTTGCGCGCTGTGCAATTGCAGCTGGCGTAGCCGGAATCTTCATGGAAGTACACCAAGACCCTGACAATGCTCCAAGCGATGGACCTTGTATGCTACGTATGGACACACTAGAGAAAACCCTCTCTAACCTTAAGCGCTTTGATGAAATTAGCAAAAGTTTATAATAGCCTAACATTGATATTCAGATAATACCGCTTATATAAATAGTATAAACTAATTATATAAGCCTGGAGAATTATATGAATATTGAAAAATTTACAGCAGCATCCAAATCATTAATTTCCTCTACGCAAATGATTGCTGCTAAAAACAACCATCAACAAATCACACCTCTGCATTTTTTATCTGCCTTATTACAAGACGAAAATAATATAATTATAAACCTACTTAATAGCATTGGTGCCGATATTACAACTATCAGCTCTGAGTGCCAGGATGCACTAAATAGAATAGCTCGCGTAGAAATTAGTGGAGGTGGTGGACAGATAAGTATGGCTTCTGATTCGTTAAAAATACTAGAAAAAGCTTTATCTTTGGCAAAAAATAATAAAGATAGCTTTGTAACTCTAGAACGAATTTTCGAAGCACTAACTTATGATAAAACTGCTGCTGGAAAAATACTAGCTGCAGCTTATATTACTCCTGAAAAAACAGCCGCTACAATAGCCACCATGCGTAAAAGTAGCAAGGCAGACAGCGACTCTGCAGAAGATAGCTATGATGCCCTACTTAAATACGGCAGAGACGTTACTCAATTAGCTGCCGAAGGTAAAATAGATCCTATCATTGGCCGCGATGAAGAAATACGACGGGCAATACAAGTGCTTTCTAGACGTTCTAAAAATAACCCCGTCCTAATTGGTGAGCCAGGTGTAGGTAAAACTGCTATCATTGAAGGCTTAGCTCAAAGGATCTACCTAAAAGATGTCCCAGAATCACTAATGCATTGTAAAATAATTGAACTTGATATGGGAGCCTTAATAGCAGGAGCTAAATTCCGCGGAGAATTCGAAGAACGCCTAAAAGCCGTACTTAATGAAATAAAACAAGCTAGCGGTGAAAT
>CAJQOE010000007.1 GCA_905479885.1 uncultured Rickettsiaceae bacterium
CTTGTTTTCTTAATCTCATGCGCTGAACTATAACACGAAAACAGCGGGATTACTACAGCCATGGGGCAAGCCCCATGGTTTTGCGTTTGCTTAATAAATCAAAGCAATAGTTTTTCTAGAAATGATCTTTTGTCTGGATAACTATATAGGAACAAAAGGCTACAAAAATACACACTAATCCGATAATTGATGCCATTTATTTTCACTCCATAATTAATTAATTAATGCTTTATACCTAAAAGGCTAGCATAACACCCTGCGCCACGCAAATTAATTTTTTAATTTATTCTTAGTAACTTAGTATTTTTTCCTCATATGGTAAAAAAACTAGGTTACTAGCGTGCTTATAAATTGCATTAATTTAATATTAATGCCTTACTGATTTATAACATCTATATATGACTATATGAGAAATAATTTATGACAATTGAGACATTTGGCGATAATAGCAATTGGAAAAAAAGGGGAAAAAAACAGGAGGGGCTAGAGGTGCTGGTGAATTTGGAGGGATCTATTCTAATGGTACAAAAACTGCATTAATTAAGCAAGATAGCAAGTCTCCTAATTTTGATATTGCTGAATATATGAGTTCTAAAATTTTCGCAGCAATATCTCCGGGAAATGGTGCCACTGTTGAGATGATGGTACCAGAAGGTGAGGGGACAAAAATACCAGGTGATGGATCAAATGTGTATGTAAGATCTGAATTTTTTGATAATTATTCGGATATGTTCGCAGATATGGATAAAAACATGTCAGCTAAGGACAGGCCTAGCAAACGCTTTCGTAAAGATGGTCGTCCGCTATTAATGGGCACTCGAGATGTACTTAGTAACGTGATGGTTAATGCTATGGATCAATTAGAGTATCAGGGATTTGAGCAAATTGCCCCTAGTTCTTTGCTGGTAGGAGATTTCGATATGCATATAGGTAATATTGGAGTCATTCGGGATCCAGGCAAGTTACCACAGCTAAAGCGTATTGATTTTGGTTGGGGCTTTGCTAAGCTTACAAAAGATGTGCGCCCTCATTCAAACTTAAGGCACTTGCCAGGACAAGGACCAACTAACCATTTTCGTGAGTTTCCGCGTAAATATAAATTAACGGAAGAGTTTGTTGCAGGTTTAAACCAGGCAGCAAATACTGATATTTCTAAAGTGTTAAATGAGTCGTTTACTGAGTTAGAAAAATATTATGACAAGCCTACTTTGCAAAAATGGGCTCAACACGCTATGCCGAATGAATTTGGCAAAGTAAAGGTTGATGAAATTGATTTAGCTGCAGTTAGGAGTACTTTAGAAGAAGTGATGCAAGCGCGCCAATCTTCTTTAAAAGAGTTTTCTATTGAAATAAAACTCGGATTAATTGCCGTACCACAGAAAGGGGGTCAGAAGGGTTATACTGTGGATAAAAAAGAGCTTAGGCAGCTTATTGAAGAAAATCCAGATTATTTTAAAGATATTGTTGTTGGTAAAAAGAGCTTATATTTGCGTGATAAAAAACTTAACTCTAGTACTAAATATAAAAAGTTACTGAAAGCAGAGATTGCAGAAATCCGAAATGAGATTATTAAAGAAGCTTTAATACCTGGCAGTAAATTATCTAAAGAGCCAAACGAGCAACAAGTTAAAAATATAAGGGAGCCTTCACTTGCTAAAGACACCGTGTTTGTTGCTAAAAAGAGTGTTAACCCTGCTCCTATGATTAGTTCTAACAGTGTAGTTGATAAGATAACACAAGCTGTTCGTACTGAAGTTATTATAACTCAGCAGCTCTTTTTACAGCAAGAAATTGCAAAAACAATGGATAGTAGTGAAAGGTTGGTTTTTGAAAAACAAAATTTAATAGAAGTTCAAAAATATTTAAAAACTAACGAAGGTAAGGAAGCTGTAGCTGAGATAATGACTCAACC
Organism: uncultured Rickettsiaceae bacterium; assembly: GCA_905479885.1. GTDB lineage: Bacteria > Pseudomonadota > Alphaproteobacteria > Rickettsiales > Rickettsiaceae > Megaera_A. The sequence goes on from CAJQOE010000007.1 coordinate 1,913, forward strand.
AGAATTACAAAGCTTTATGCATAAAATTGAATCATCAGGATATCAAGCAGTGCATAGCAAATTCCAAGATAGTTTTCATGATGTTCCTTGGAGTGAAAAAGATTCAGGAGTAGTTCGTTTTAGTAACATTATTAATGATGATAAGCAAGAAGTTTGTATTCTCAAAGAAACTACGATCAAAGCTCAGCCCACTTCTTTGCAGTTGGCGGATGGCAACACTAAGATGGTAAACTCTTATAGGCAAATTGAGTTTCCTGTGGGTTTGAAAGAGGGGATGGGGCCTATGCATCTTTCAATGGCTCTGAAAGATGAGAATGGTCTTAATATGCCTGAAAAAGATGCGGTATATTTTACAGCGCATTATAATGATTCAGGTAAATTAACAGAAGTGAGTTCTCCTATTCCTGTTAAATTTATGGGAAATGGTAACGATGCAATAGGTTATATTGAAAGAGATGGGAAGGTTTACACATTACCCATAACTCAAGGCAAATATCATGAAATGATGCAGGAAGTTGCTGTAAATAATGGAATGAATATAGATCTAACTGCAGCAGTTAAACAAGAAGAGCAGAGGGCTGTAGATAAAGTATATTCACCAGCAATACAACAAGCAAAACAGATTAAAGAAAATCTAAGTCCTAAGGTTGAAAGTAGAGATTTTGCAACTGAGGCGGTTAGCAAATTAAAAGGTGTTAGCAAGGAACAAGTATCCGAGAATATATTGACGGCAGTAAAAGCTGGGGATGAAAAATTAGTTGGCGCAATGATGGAAGCTTTAGCCAAACCACCAAAAGGAGTCGCTCCTATCACTGATGTGGCGTTGAAAGCGATATATTTTGAAGGTAGAGCTCTTGCTAATAAAGCATCCGGGGCAAAGGCTGCTCAGATAGAGCGCGCATGCGGTAAAATGGCTGAATCAGCCAGAGTACGTCATGATGTTAGCAAAACAAAAGGAAGTTCGATTGCTTTGTGATAAAATATTGGTTAATCTTTGTATTAGCCAATTATAAAAAATACCTCTATACTGCATGACTATAAATCATTGCAAATTAAGTATAGCGAGCTATGAAAAAATTATCATTTCAAGAATTAATATTAGAGTTGCAGAGATACTGGCAGGATTATGGTTGCGCGATATTGCAACCATATGACGTTGAAGTTGGCGCGGGTACTTTTCATCCAGCAACTGTGTTACGTTCTCTTGGAACTAAGCCATGGAATGTTGCTTATGTTCAGCCA
>CAJQOE010000008.1 GCA_905479885.1 uncultured Rickettsiaceae bacterium
GTGTAATAGGTTCAGGATATTTTCTTGGTACTGGCGAGATTATTCAACAAGTGGGACCATCTGTTTTTATTGCCTACGCACTTGGAGGCTTAATCGTTTATCTTACTATGATATGCATGGGAGAATTAGCTGTTGCAATCCCTATATCGGGCTCGTTTATTACTTATACTGCCGCATTCATTTCTCCTACAGTAGTGTGCGGAGTAGGTTGGTCATATTGGGTTAGCTGGATTGCTTATGTGCCGGCAGAATGTATAGCTGGTGGTATTATTTTGGAATATTTTACAGGTGTAAATAGTTACGTTTGGGCGATATGTTTTGGATTGCTCATCACCTATATTAACATAGCCAACGTAGAAATATTTGGTGAAATAGAATTTTGGCTTGCCTCGGTTAAGATCCTTGCCTTGATGATCTTTGTGGTATTATCTGGTTTTATATTTTTTGGAATAATTCATGGTGCGCAACCAGAAGGTATTATAGGTACTAAATTTATTTATGGCGAGGGTGGCTTCTTTCCCAACGGTGGTATGGCATTGTTAACTGCTATGGTGTTGTTGCTTGTAAATTATCAAGGTACTGAAATTATTGGACTTGCTGCTGGAGAATCTATAGATCCTGAAGCTATGATACCTAGTGCTATTCGTAATGTTACTTTAAGAATCTTGTTTATTTATATTGTCCCCGTGTTCTGTTTGGTATTGATTTATCCATGGAGCAAAGCAAATATTGCCAACCCTGTTTTTTCTGATGTATTAAGTTATTATGGACTAAAAGAAGCTGGTGCTGTGATTAGTTTTGTAACGGTAACTGCTGCACTTTCATGTGCTAATTCAGGAGTTTATGGTATTGCAAGATCACTGAATGCCTTGGCACGTGGTGGGATGGCACCAAAAAAATTAGCTTTGTTAAATGAGCACGCTGTTCCGCAAAATGCTGTAATTGTTACGCTCTTGAGCATCTGGTTATTGCTAGCAATAGGATACTTTTTTGGCCAATCTAAGTTATATATAGCGCTTTTACTTGTGTCAGGTTTTACTGGTTTGATGGCATGGGTATCTATTTGCTTATCTCAGATTAATTTTCGCCAACTTTTGCATAAAGCTGGTTATACTGTCAATGACCTAAGGTACAAGACGCCTGGTTCTCCATATACGGGAATTCTCGCTATCATTTTAATGTGTAGTTGTTTGCTTTTTTTATTATTGCATGAAGATTTACTTTATATGATCGCTTTTATGATAGGTTGTATTAGCTTTATAGTGCCCATAGGAATTTATAAATTTAGTAATTGGATAAATGGTAGATCTGTGCAGCAGGATAAAAAAACTGCCAGAGCGACATTTCATGAGATTTTTCCAAGCCGTAAATAGATTTTATTTGCTAGCTTAATATAATCTCTGGTTATTGCGACGTGTTAGTGTAGCTACATCGTTATCATCTAGACGGAAGCAATGTGGCATGGTTACTTTGGCGATGAAGGTCTTTTCCACCGGTAAAAATATGGTGATTGCACTGTTGCTGTTAGTAGTGGTTTTTTTACTTTCGAGTAGTTTTATTATGTCTTCCACATCTGTTTGGTTTTGTGGGTGCAGTTTTAGATTATGAACTAATCCTTGTAATTCATCTTCAATGCTAGCAAAGCGTCCAGCGGTAATACGCAGACCGCCTTTATCTTTATACACTTCACAGGATATCACCACTGCGTCTTTCACATTAAGTAGATGCGCATAATCTTTGAATATATCTTCATTAAAGATAGTGACTTCAAAAATGCCATGCTGGTCTGATATGATTAAGGTTATAAAGCGCCCACGTTTAGACATACGTGAGTCTTTTTTTATGATAATCCCAGCTAGCTTTATCGAGTGCGAACCTTCTTCTAATCCATCTTTGATATATAGAGAATCTTTGATATTACATTTTTGTAATGAATTAGAAAGTTCAGTTAGTGGATGATTATTGAGAAACAACCCCATAACATCAAATTCAGCATAAGCTGCTTCAGATGTTGGTAGTTCGTCGGCTTCAATAAGCACATCAGCGCTATTTGAATCGACTGATATAAGGCTAAATTGGTTGGATTTTTGTTCTTCATGATACGAGCTGCAATAGGCAATAATTTTAGCAACACTTTGTAATAGACTATTGCGATTTGGGTGCAGGCTGTCAAAACATCCTGCTTTGATAACGTTTTCAAGCAATCTTTTATTGAGTAATTTAGGCTCAACTCGTTGTGCAAAATCTATTATAGATTTGAAAGGGCCATGCTTTTCGCGTTCGGCGGTAACGGCACTGCCAAAATTAGCTGTAACATTTTTTATCGCACCAATGGCAAAAATTATAGATTTTTCTCCACTTTGGGAGTCGATACTAAATAAGCCATTTGATTTGTTAATATCTGGGGCAGCAACTGCTATACCAAAATTCCTGGCTTCTTGTAAGAAAACATTTATTTTATCACTGCTATCTATATCAAGATTTAACGAGGCAACTAAAAATTCTGTTGGAAAATTGGCCTTCAAATAAGCTGTTTGATAAGAAATAACTCCGTAAGCAGATGCGTGTGATTTATTAAATCCATAGCCTGCAAATTTGGCTACAGTATTAAAAATAGACTTTGCTTGCTGTGCCGCTACTTTATTTTCTACTGCGCCGTTTACAAACATTTCTTCTTGCGCATCCATTTCAGCTTTGACTTTTTTACCCATAGCTCTACGGAGTAAGTCTGCGCTCCCAAGGCTGTATTTGGAAAGTACACGGGCGATTTCCATCACCTGTTCCTGATAGATAATAACTCCGTAGGTAGTTTTTAGTATTGGCTCTAGCAATGGGTGTAAATAATCAACTTCCTGCTCGCCATGTTTGCAGGCGATATATGTAGGAATATTATCCATAGGGCCAGGACGATAAAGTGCGCCAAGGGCGATTATATCATCTACGCTATCTGGACTTAATTTTCGTAAGGCATTCTTCATACCAACACTTTCAAACTGGAATACACCGGTGCTTAGACCTTCAGAGAGCATATCAAAAGTATTTTGATCATCAAAAGGAACGTCATCAATATTTAAATTGATACCAGAATCTGCAAGTAATTTAAGCGTTTTAGTAATAACGGTAAGAGTTTGCAGGCCTAAAAAGTCAAACTTTACCAACCCCGCCATTTCACAATATTTCATCGAATATTGTACGATTAGCATTTCAGAATTAGTATCTTTATAGACTGGTACAATTTCGTTCATTGCTTGGTTTGAAATAACTACACCAGCTGCATGGGTTGATGCATGACGCTGCAAGCCCTCAAGGCTAAGAGAGGTAGAAAGCACTTGCTTTATGAGCTCGTTATCTCCATCAATGTTGTAAAGTCCTTTACCTTTGGCTGCTCCTTTTAGTTCTGGAACTTCTGTAATAGCCTGATTCAGCGTTACTGGATGCACTGCGTTAAAGGGTACTAATTCTGTTAAATAATCTGCAATACTGTAGGGTAGACTAAGGACTCTAGATACATCTTTAATCACTGCTTTTGCTTGTAATTTTCCAAAAGTAATAATTTGTCCTACACGTTCATCACCATATTTTGAACGTACATATGAGATTACTTCATGCCTATGTTCTTGGCAAAAGTCGATATCAAAATCGGGCATTGATACGCGCTCAGGGTTTAAGAAGCGTTCAAATAATAGACCAAACTTAATAGGATCTAAGTCGGTGATTTGTAAAACCCAAGCAATAATAGAACCAGCGCCTGATCCTCTACCTGGTCCCACTGCTATACCGTTATCTTTACTCCATTTAATAAAGTCAGAAACAATCAAGAAATAACCAGAAAAACCCATACGGCAAATGATGTCTAATTCATACTCAAGGCGTTCAAAATATTCTTTTTTTATAGCTGTTTGCTCTTTTGTAGAAATATTTTCCTTGGCAAATTTATGTATAAGTTTTTCTTCCAAGCCTGCAGCTGATTGTTTACGAATTAAATCTGCTTCTGAAATACTACCATCAGTAAAGTTAGGCAATGAAGGCGGGTGAGGCTCTGACATAACGTAGCAACGTTGCGCTAGATATACTGTATTTTCTACTGCTTCTGGCAAATCTTTGAAAAGCTCGATCATTTCTTCAGGGCTTTTAAAATAGCACTGATTACTAGCACGTTTTCTATTTTCCACATCACGTACTACACCTTCTGCAATACAAAGCAAAATATCATGTGAGTCATGCATAGATATATCACTGAATAATACTTGATTGGTTGCAAGCAGAGGAATAGATAAGCGCTCGGCAAGTTGTAGATAATTATGCTCTATCTGCTTTTCTTTTTCAGAGTGACGACGCATTATTTCAAAATAAAATCTATCACCGAATAATTTTTGTAGTTTTGTTGCTGCGTTCGTAGCAGCATCCAAGCTATTACTGAGCAGTAATTTTCCTATAACGCCTTCTGTATATGCGGATAATGCTATGATACCTTCGTTATATTTTTCGAGATCATCAAAGGTTATATGGTTGCAAGTTGCACGATCATTCGTTGTAAAAGTGAAGCTTACTAGCTTGAGTAAATTTTTATATCCTGCTTCATCTTTGGCAATAAGCAAGATTTCAGCAAAATCTGACTTTCCTTTGTTGGTAAATAAAATATTTACAATAGAGCCATGGATTGGTTGGATTTTAGATTTAATTGCCGTTTGTGCAAATTCCAGAGAAGCGAATAAATTACCACGATCACTTAAACAGACTGCATCCATATCATGATCCTTAGTCAAAGTGATGAGCTGTTCTATTTTTATAGAACTTTCTAGCATGGAATAGGAGCTTTGCGTACGAAAGTGAATGAATTTATTAGCCACTTTTTCTGCCTATAGAATAATATTTAAAGCCAAGTGATATAACTTCTTCAGGTTTAAAAAGATTACGTAAGTCGATAATATTAGGAGTTTTAACCAGCGTCTTTATTTTGTTTAAATCCATTTTTTGGAACTCTAACCATTCGGTTGCAATAATAATAGCGTCAGAATCTTTAACAGCGGCATATATAGATTCCGCGCAATTTAAATTAGTAAAATATTTACCAGCATTATTCATTCCCTCTGGGTCGTAGGCAGTTACATCTGCGCCTTCTTTTCGTAATAAATTAATCAAATCAATTGCTGGGCTACTGCGAAGGTCATCTGTACCAGCTTTGTATGTCAGGCCAAGTATGGCAAGTTTTTTACCTTTTATCGATCCGTCTAATGCTGTCGATATTTTATTAATCATAATGTTTGGCCTATTACTATTAGCCTTGATTACCGCATCTAATATTAAAAAACTAGAATTTACTTTTTTGGCTAATTGTTGTAGTGCTAATATATCTTTAGGGAAGCAGGAGCCACCAAATCCTGGACCAGCGCGTAAGAAATCACTGCCTATTCTTTTATCAAGGCCAACTCCTTTTGATAAGGCGCCTATATCTGCTCCAACTATCTCACATAAATCAGCCATTTCATTAATGAAAGCAATTTTATTGGCAAGGAAAGTATTAGAAGCATATTTAATGAGCTCTGAGGTGCTTAAATCGGTTTCAACAAGCTGCACCCCTTCGTCTGTTAGAGGTTTGTAGACTTTTTGCATCAGCTTTAAAGCGTGCTCTGAGTGCGTACCAATTACTATTCGGTCAGGCTCCAGAAAATCTTTAATAGCGTTGCCTTCGCGTAGGAATTCTGGATTTGATACAATATCAATATTTATACCCTTATTGCGCATAAATTCACGTACTTGCTGACATGTCCCAGGTGGCACTGTAGATTTAAGCACTATCACACATTCAGGGCTAATATATTTACTAGCGCTTTCTACTGCCTGAAAAATACCACTTAAATCAGCGTCGCCATTTTCCTTTGATGGCGTTCCTACGGTGATAAACAAACAATCTGAATTTGCTATAGTTGAATCATAACCATGAACAAATTGTAGACGCTGAGTATTAGCATATTTTTCTATATATTGATTGAGGCCGGGTTCGTATATTGGGGCTTCTTTATTTTTAAGTTTTGCGATTGTGTTTTCATTAACATCTATACAAACTATTTCATGCCCTAAATGGCTCATCATTACGCCCGATACCAGGCCAACATAACCAGTGCCTACGAAAGATATTTTCATATGTATTAAATTCAAAATTTATGTTGCTTTAGCTTAACCGAAAACTCAAAAAAGTAAAATTAAAATTCTGGACTGTGGCTTTTATTAGATAATAAGATAAAAACCTTCTATACTAATTTTATTTATAATTAATACTTACCGACTTATACATGAAAATTTTATCTAAAATAATATTATTTCTAATAGCATTTTTGGCATTATGTATAGGACTTTTATACGCTGCAAATAATGGTAAATTAGATCAGCAGATAAAGCATGGTTTGCAGTATTATTTAGGGCTGTATGATATTAATACGCAATTTGTAGATTGTCAGTTTAAAGATGGAGTTTTGACTGCTAGTCAGGTAAAATTTAAGTTAGGATCAGGTTTAGGAGTAATTAACAATTTGCAAATACACATTGATGTTTTTGGTAGATGGTCAGATCCTGAACTGAGTGCAGAAATTATGCCAGCTATAATGGTGGTTTGGGATGAAAATAATAACAAATTTCTTGAAGT
>CAJQOE010000009.1 GCA_905479885.1 uncultured Rickettsiaceae bacterium
TCAAATTGCTATACAAGCAGCGATTGGTGGAAAAATAATCGCTAGAGAAAACGTGAAAGCGATGCGTAAAGATGTGCTTGCCAAATGTTACGGTGGTGACGTCTCTAGAAAACGTAAGCTTCTGGAAAAACAAAAGGCTGGTAAAAAAAGAATGCGTAATGTTGGTAATGTAGAAATTCCACAATCAGCATTCATCGCAGCGCTGAAGGTTGGAGATGATTGAGTTTGATAAAAAACATGATAAGCTAGCTATTATTGCTCCAGCCTCGGGTTGTAAAGATAAACATGGGTACATGGACCAAGCAAAAAGCCTTCAACGCTTGCAGACACTTATTAGTTTTTTTGAACAAAATGATTTTCAATGTAGTTATAACAAGAAAATATTTGCTGGCGACGAATTAGAATATTTTGCAGCCTCTAAAGCAGAGCGTATAGAGCAGTTAAAGACGGCGCTTCAAGACCCGCAAGTAAAGATAATACATGCTTTCCGGGGCGGTTATGGTTGTGCAGATATTGCATTTGATTGTTTAGATATAATACCGTCTGTCCCTAAAATTCTTATAGGTTTTAGCGATATTACCGTTTTACATCTGCTATTTAATCAATATTATAAATTCCCATCTATCCATGGTGTTATGGATGCCCAAAAGACAGAAATGTTGGCAAAAGTAATCTCGGTTATTTCTGGTAATGATATGAAAGTAAAATTAAATCCTTTAACGAAATCTGCCAAAGACAACAAACTAAGTGGAGAGATGATTGGTGGTAATTTAACTATATTATGCAGTGTAATTGGCACCAAATTGCAGCCTATAACTAAAGATAAAATCTTATTTATAGAAGATATAAGTGAAAAAGGATATCAGGTGCACAGGCACATGGTACATATGTATAGAGCAGGCTTGCTTACTGACGTTAAGGGGGTTATCTTTGGAGAATTTACAGACTCAGACCACTGCATAGATGCAACTATTACATCTTTTATTGAGGAATATTTATCTGATATTGCTGTTTATAGGACTGATTCTATTGGTCATGGTATGGTCAATCATCCAATTACCATAGGAGCGTTGGGAGAAATCTCAGCCAATAAGTTAACTGTCACCAGCCCCTTTAAAATAATTTCATAATATGCAGCTTCGAATCGGCACCAGAAAAAGTAAACTTGCTCTAATTCAAACTAATATGGTTATTGAGCTTATTGGTGTTCATTTTCCTGATATTGAATGCGTAATAGTGCCGATTGTCACTACCGGTGATAAAATTACGGATAAAAACCTATATGATATCGGTGGTAAAGCTTTGTTCTTAAAAGAGCTAGAAGAGCAGCTGCTGGATAATAAAATTGATTTAGCAGTGCATTCTTTAAAAGATGTGCCTGGTCTTCTGCCAGAAGGCCTATCAATTGCAGCCACCCTTGAGAGAGAAGACCCTAGAGATTGCTTTGTTTCTTTGAAATATAAATCTATTGAAGATTTGCCTATTGGTGCAATAGTTGGGAGTTCATCAGTGCGTCGCAAAGTAATATTACAAAAAATGCGCCCAGACTTAAAAATAGTACAATTTCGTGGCAATATCAATACGAGATTGCAAAAGCTTCAAAATGAAGAAGTAGATGCAACTATTTTGGCGTGCGCAGGATTGATCAGGGGTGGGTTGCTTAATCCCCAATATTGTTATCCATTAGAAGCAGATCAAATGTTACCAGCAGCAGGCCAGGGTGTAATAGCTATAGAAATTCGTACAGAAAATAAGGAGATGCAAGATATTTGCAACCAGATTAATCACCAGGCAACTTGGGCGTTAGCTGCTGCCGAACGTGGTTTGTTATCATATCTAGATGCTAGCTGCCGCACCCCATTATCTGCCTATGCTATTTTTGATGGAGCTATAATTAAAGCTCATTATATGATGTCTGATATTGCAGGTAAAAATATAAAATACCATCATGAAGTTGGTGATACTAGCACTGCTTCTGCAATGGGTGTTAGAGCAGCAATGGCACTATTGGAACATCATTGACAAAACCACGAGGTGGAATTGTGAGGTGTAGCAATCAAAATATTAATATATAGCAATTATTGAGGTAACCTATAAATTAACTTATGCCAACTATTGGCGTAAATTAATTTATAGGTAGTGCATTATGTGGTCAAAAAAACTAAAAGAGTGCATCGAAGAAGATAGGATCATTGATGATTCGGTTATACTTGAGGATCTGTATACGCCCTTAGAGTTTCCGCAAATTTCAACGGAAGAGCTGGAAGAATTATGGTCACTATTGAATAATAATCTAGATATATCTGTCGATAGCGAAGAGATCAAAGAGGCTAATTTTTATAAAAATATGCAAAAAGGTAGGGCCGACCTTAGTGTAACCTCTTTTGAAACTATACCAGAGAACATAATATTGCTTATCACAAAAATTGCTGCAACATTACCATCATTCTATGCCTTTGATGTTTCTTGGAATAATATAGGCGCTTATTCTCCAGAATTTGCAGGCATTATCAGCAAAGCATTATCGTTGCATACTCTTAATGTTTCTAAGCATATGATAGATACAGATAGTACAGCATTTATGAAACTCCTTGATAAATTGCCATCATTACATACTCTTTTTTTTAAAAATATAATTATTTTACAACAGAAGATAAGGATTCTATCGAAGAAAAGCTAAGTGCTAAGTAAGCGTCCAGCGAACCAGCTTATGGACAAAAATAAAATTATAGCTTAAGATTCCAAGGCAATAAATCCACTAATTTGTTAGAGTTATAGTCCTGTATGACATCCAACACCTTCTTCAAGTATAGCCACGGATTGACG
>CAJQOE010000010.1 GCA_905479885.1 uncultured Rickettsiaceae bacterium
TTACCCGTATTAGGTTCTATAGTGCAAAATGGATAATTTGCAGCTTCTGCCTTACTACTTGCTGTTAAGGCATTAAATAAAGTGGATTTACCAACATTAGGCAATCCTACAATTCCACATTTTAAAGTCATAATGATTAATATGTTTATATATGCCAGTAATCTAGCATAATTATAAAAAACATGCTATAAATAAATAGATAATTTATGAGCTTTTGTATCAGAAAGCAACCTGAGCCTTAAAGCCTTCCAGGTCTTTATCTACCAGTAATAGAAGATTATTGATAACAACAGTTAGACGCTCTGACAAAAGGTCTGCCTCGTTACGATTAAAGGTGCCTAATACATAATCAGATATATCATGGTTTGCATGTTCTGGGCGTCCAATCCCTACTCTTATGCGATGATAAGCTGCCCCAATATGACTATCAATAGACTTTAAACCATTATGACCACCAGAACTACCACCTATTTTATATTTAACTTTCCCCAGAGCTATATCAACGTCATCATGGAAAATAATAATTTTATCTAAGGGTATTTTATAAAATGAGGCAATTTGTTGCACTGCAGTACCAGATAAGTTCATAAATGTATTTGGTTTACATAAAATCACTTTCCCAAGCTCGCATTCTCCAATCGCTAAATCTGCATTAAATTTAGGTTTAGAGATCCAAGTAAAATTATAGCGGTTCGATATTAAATCGACCGCTATAAAACCAACATTATGTCGGGTGTTTTTGTAGTTTGTACCTGGATTACCAAGTCCTACAATAAGTATCATTATTATTTCGCAGCTGGTTTTGCAGCAGCTTTAGTATCCGTTTTGGCAGGAGCTGATACATTAGTTTCTTCCTCTAGAGCATCAGTTTTACCTCTTTTACCGATAATAGAAGCAATTACAAGCTCAGGGTTTTCTAAAAGTTTTGCACCTTCAGGAAGAACTGCTTGCTTAGCCTTAATAGAAGTTCCGATTCCCATATGTTCTATATCAATTTCTATCTTTCTTGGTAATTTATCTACAGGGCATAAGATTGTAAGCAGTCTTCTAACTGTATTAAAATAACCACCTCTCTTGATACCAATACAATTTTCTTTATTTGCATAAACAACAGGTACCTGCATTTTTTGCATTTTTTCATCTAAAAACACAAAATCAGCATGACGTACTATTTCAGTCAGTGGGTTTAACTCAATTGCTTTTGGTAAAACTTTGTATTTTTTTTGACCAATTTCAAATTGTATAAGCTGCGAGATGTATTGTGGCCTTCTGTAATGCTTAGTAATTTCTTTTTCTTCAATAGCTATTGATATTGGAGTTTTGCCCGCTCCATAAATAGTTGCAGGAACCATACCTTTTTTTCTAAGAGCTCTAGCTGCTCCAGTCCCTACTTCTTCGCGCATTTCAGCTGCAAGAGTTAATATTTCAGTCATGTGATTATCTCCAATTTCTACAATAAGCCATTTTTAAAAGCTCTTTTCAAGGTGTACAATATATAACATATGCCCCATAATTCAAGAGTTTTTTATAAAAATTTACAATTTGTCTTATAGAGACCTTTTATACTAATTTTATTTAGGTGGATTGATTTGATCTATGTTGTTATAATGTGGGTCTAATCATAGAAATTTCTTTCTAATTCATATATTTAAATTTTATGGCCATATTTAGTTTAGTTTTCTTCAGGGTCTTTTCATCGCTACTGAGTGTATTAATTGGTTTTTTATCTGGAAAATTCTCAAATGTAGAGAAAGACAGCATAACTTCTCTGCTTTTTTATTTTGTGGCGCCAATCGTCTTTTTTGCGATTCGAACCAGCACTAACCTTACATTTAACTCCTTAGGAATTACTTTGGTTACATTTTTGTTAGCTACTACATTAGGATTTTTTAGTTATTGGCTGTACGGTAAAATATGGCAAGATTCGCACAGGAATATTTTAGCACTTTCCGCAGGGACTGGTAATAGTGGCTATGTTGTTTTACCAATCGCCACTACTTTGTTTGATGATTATACATTAAGTATTTATGCTTTAGGTTTAATTGGAATCGCTATTTATGAAGCTTCTGTTGGTTGTTATTTTTGCGCGCGCAGTATAGGCACTTTTAAACAAAGCGTAATGAAAGTAATACGCTTACCTATACTTAATGCTTTCTTCCTAGGCTGCATTTTAAGCCTTGCTGGCTTTCAATTACCTAACGTATTTGATGAATTTGTCAATAATATGAAAGGTGCATTTTCAATTTTAGGTATGGTAACCATTGGCTTAGCACTTTCAAAAGTCAAAGAATTTGAACTTGACCTAAAATTCACAGGTGCTGCTTTTGCTAGCAAATTTTTGTTCTACCCTATTCTTTTTAATTTATTCATTCTATTAGATAGATTTGTATTAGGATGGTACAATGCCAATTATTATAACGCCCTACAAATGTTATCTATTGCACCAATGGCTACAAATACGATCGTATTAGCATCACTATATAAGATTCATCCAGAAAAAGTTGCTGCAGTAGTTTTACTTTCATTACTATTTGTTCTACTATATATGCCAATTATGGCAACTATTTTTCTACAAGATATAAGACCAATTTAATATAAGAATTAATACAAATATGACAAACTCTCCTATCAAAACTAAAGTTTTAATTATAGGCTCTGGCCCTGCTGGTCTTAGTGCTGCTATCTATGCCGCGCGCGCATCTCTAGAGCCAATACTGATTCACGGTATGCAACCAGGTGGCCAACTAACCATAACTACTGATGTAGAAAATTACCCTGGTTTTGCTGAGACAATACAAGGACCATGGTTGATGCAAGAGATGGAAAAACAAGCAGAGCACGTTGGCGCAAATTTAGTACATGATTATGTTGAAAAAGTAGAACTATCAAAGCGACCTTTCAAAGCATATACCTCTTCTGGAGATATCTACGAAGCTGATAGCTTAATAATTTCTACAGGTGCACAAGCAAAATGGCTAGGCCTACCTACTGAAACAGAATTTCAAGGGTTTGGTGTTTCTGGCTGCGCCACTTGCGATGGATTCTTTTATAAAGGTAAAGAAGTCGTGGTTATCGGCGGAGGCAACACTGCTGTAGAAGAGGCTTTATATTTAACAAATCATGCAAGTAAGGTGCATGTAGTGCATCGCAAAAATACATTCCGCGCAGAACAAATATTGCAAAAAAGATTATTCGCAAATAGCAAAATATCAGTAATTTGGGAACATGTCTTAGAAGAAGTTGTTGGCACGCAAAATCCAAAATCTGTAAACGGAGTACGTTTAAAAAGTATAAAAACCGGAAATATTACAGACCTGGCATGTGATGGAGTTTTTGTTGCTATTGGGCACAAACCAAACACAGATATGTTTAAAGGTCAATTAAAAATGGATACTGAGGGCTATATCATCACAGCTCCAGACTCTACAGCAACTAACATCGCTGGAGTATATGCTGCCGGCGATGTTCAAGATAAGATATACCGTCAAGCCGTCACGGCCGCTGGTACCGGATGCATGGCAGCACTTGAAGCAGATAAATTTTTAAGAGACGTATAATGCCTGCAACAATGACAGCCGCAGAACAAAATTTAGAAAGGAAGCTACCAGCAAATTTTTACGCTGAACAAATGCTTCTTGGAGCTGTTATTATTAATAGCGACTTGATTGAGCAAGTAAGCGAGTTTTTACGCGCTGAGCATTTTCATGAGCCATTACATCAAAAAATTTATAATGCAATCGAAATTCTAACAGAAAAAGGCTTAACTTCAACTACGGTCACGCTTAAATCTATGTTGGAAAAAGAACCGATGTACCAAGAAGCTAATGGCGACGAATATCTAATAAAACTAGCTACTATAGCAATGGTAGTTATCAATCCTTATGATTATGGCAAAATAATTTATGATCTAGCCATCAAAAGGAGCTTGATCACTATTGGTGAAAGCATTGTAAATGATTCCTACAACTCCACACTAGAACAATCCGCATCAGATCAACTAGAAGAGGCAGAAACAAAACTCTACCACCTAGCCAGTGAAGGAATGCATGAAAAAGGCTTCGTTGCAATGAGAGAATCTATAGCAGGTTCAATTGAAAGCATCAATCGAGCGATGAAAAACAAAGATCATGTCACTGGTATTTCAACCGGTTTAATGGATCTAGATAACAAACTTTCAGGCTTTCAAAATTCTGACCTAATAATCGTTGCTGGCCGTCCTTCAATGGGTAAAACTGCATTTGCTATTAATTTTGCACTTAACGCGTGCAAAGCTCTGCTGGCCAAGACTAAAGAAGGAGAAAAACCCCCTTCTGTAGGCTTCTTCTCTCTCGAAATGTCCTCAGAGCAGTTAGCAAGCCGTTTGTTATCCATGATAGCGCGAGTTGATTCTACTCACTTACGTAATGGAAAGGTAAACGAAGAGCATTATAATGATTTAAGAAAAGCCGCTTCCGAATTATCTGAAATGCCATTTTTTATTGATGATACACCAGCTTTATCTATTGCAGCAATTCGCGCACGCGCAAGAAAATTAAAACGCAAAAATAATTTAGGTATTTTGTTTGTAGATTATTTGCAGCTTTTACGTGGATCAGGCAAATCTGATAATAGAGTTCTAGAAATATCTGAAATAACACAAGGTTTAAAAGCTATTGCAAAAGAGCTAAACATACCAGTGATCGCTCTATCGCAATTATCAAGAGCCGTTGAACAAAGGGACGATAAACGCCCTATGCTTTCAGATTTGCGTGAATCTGGTTCTATTGAACAAGATGCAGATTTAGTGATGTTTCTATACAGGGAAGAATATTACCTAAAACGTAAAGAACCAATGCCCGGAGACCCTAAATATTCAGAATGGCAAGAGCAATTGGACAAAGCTCATAATATAGCAGAAATTTTAATAGCTAAACATCGTAACGGCGCGGTTGGTAATGTGCGACTTTATTATGTTGATAAATTCTCTAGTGTTGGTAATCTAGAACGATCTCATACTCATACTTAAATTTATATGCAAAACAAAATAAAACCTATAATATTTAGTCTTGCTTCTACCTCATTGTCAGAGGAAGAAACCCTATTATTCAAAGCAAATGAAGCTGTTGGTTTTATTTTGTTTTCTCGTAATATTGAATCAAGACCTCAACTTATTGAATTAACTAAGTCTCTAAAGAATCTATATCCAAATAGAAAAGTTCCGATATTTGTTGATCAAGAAGGTGGTAGAGTTGCTAGAATCAAACCACCTATTACTAAAAAGATCTACCCATGTGCGGAACATTTTTCTACAATATATGATGATAATAGGTTACAAGCTAAGCACGAGCTAAAGGCAAATTATGTTGACCTCATGGCAGATTTAAAATCATTAGGAATAAACTCACCTTGCGCGCCTGTGTGTGATATTTTATACCCGAAAGCAAGTGACGTAATTGGAGATAGGAGTTTCGGCGATAATGCTGATAAAGTAATAGATTTATGCAGATCTGCTATTAGCGGCATTCAACATTCAGGCGGTTTGCCATTTATCAAGCATATACCAGGGCATGGGAGAGCAACAGTTGATAGTCATTTTGAATTACCAATAATTGAGACAAAGCTTGAAAAACTAGTAGAAACTGATTTTAAAGTATTCAGGGAACTTGCTCAAGAGAAAGTATGGGCAATGACTGCTCATATAATATACACGGCCTTGGACCCACAAAATACAGCCACTACCTCTTCTATAGTAATTCAATATATCCGTGAAAAGATCGGTTTTAAGGGCAAATTAGTATCTGATGACATATGTATGTATGCGCTGCATGGCATGATTGGCAAAAAAAATGCCTTACTTAAAAAAGTCATTAATATTGCCGAAAAAGAAGGACAATGGAAAGAACTATATTCAAATGAACTAAGCAAGCTCTTAGGAATCAACACAGAACAAATAGGCAATTCTTTGATAATTGAAATTTGTCAAAAGAAATTAATCGAACTAAAGCCAGAATTCCTTGAAAGTCTTGCTAAAACGACTAAACTAAGTTTAGAAGCTGGTTGCGATATAATATTGCATTGCAGCGGTGACTTAGAAGAAATGCGCATGATATGTAGCGCTTTATAATAAAATTAAGGAGAAATAATATGACTTATTGTAACCATTCAAATCAAGAACAATATCCATTTTCACTACCAGAGTTACCATTCGCAAAAAACGCATTTGTACCACATTTTTCAGCTGAAACTTTTGAGTTTCATCACGAAAAACATCATAATGCTTATGTAACGAACCTAAACAACTTACTTAAAGATAACAAAGAAATGGCCAGCATGGACCTGGAACAAATTATTGCCACTGCAGCTAATGGTAATACTGCTATTTTTAACAACGCAGCACAAGTATGGAATCATACATTTTTTTGGCATTCTATTAAGCCAAATGCAGGCGGTAAACCATCTGGTGATATCTTAGAACAAATAGAAAAGGACTTTGGTTCGTACGAAGAATTCGTTAGCCAATTCACTCAAGCTGCACTAACTCAATTTGGTAGCGGATGGGCTTGGCTTGTGTATAGTAATGGTAAATTATCTATTATGAAAACTGCGAATGCAGAAACTCCAATTACACAAAATGTCTCACCGCTAATCGCATGTGATGTTTGGGAGCACGCGTACTACATAGACTACCGTAACAAACGCCCAGATTATGTAGCAACCTTCATAGAACATATGATCAATTGGGACTTTGCTGCAATGCATTTCAACAGAGCTAAGCTGTAAATGCAATAGAGTATATTTTCAAATAGTTCTCAATAAATTTAAATTACGAATATACGAAATATTCGCCGCATGAATATTTCGTATATTGAGCAAGGTTTTTTAATTCAATGAAATAGCAATATAATAAATTCAGGCCTCAGCCCCTTCACCTATTACTTCGCTATCATCTCCTTCTACAAGCTTCTGATTTGCACAGGAAATATAGTCACTAAAGCAGCTAAATTTAGTAATTGCTTCTGTAGTTTTAATATAATTATCGTTAAGTATAACATAATTAAATTCATTCGCCAAAACGGACCCTTTAAATTGCAAAGCTCCATCGCCAAAATAATTACTGTGTAAATACAAAGCCTTTACTTTTAACCCTAGAGACTTTAATGCACTGATACTTGCATCTGTCAGGCAATTCTGTCCAAGGTCCAGGATAGATGGTTGATAATTAAATAAAACGCTGCGTGATGCTAACGCCTCGCAAATCGTTATTGCGCCCTTATCACTCATACAAACATTGTTTAGCTTAATAAAACTTATACGACCACTATGGAGTTTGATTGCCTCCGCTAAAGCGGAACATTGTTCTATGCTAATAATCTCGGAAGGAGCTCCTTTTACGTTAATTGCATTAAAAAGCATTGGATTTAAGATAAAGTCTTTTAACTCAGCGAATGAATTTATTACTAATTTGTGTTCTTTAGCCATACAATATTTACTTCATTAATATTCCCTAAAATAACTACAATTTTAAATTTACTTATTATCAATAATGAAATTTTTAGGCTTTTGATCTTTGGGAACAAAAATTAGAGCTAATGAATTAATACAATATCTTTTCCCTGTTTTATCCTTTGGCCCGTCATCAAAAACATGCCCTAGATGCGCACCGCACCTAGTACAAGATACTTCGATCCTAGGAGTTAAAATCCCTAAGAATCTTTGTTCTTTTGTAAAAGTTATATTATCTGGATTAATTGGTTCCCAAAAACTCGGCCAACCAGTTGTTGAATTATATTTAGATTTAGAAGAAAATACCGGATGATCTCCACCGCAGCAATGACAATAATATGTACCTTTTTCATAAAATTTATCATACTTACCAGTAAATGCTCTCTCTGTGTCACTTTGTCTGCAAATATTATATACATCAGTAGGTAGATGCTTTTTCCAAAAATCATCTGTCTGCTCTCGAAAATCAAAACTACTCATATACTCCTCTTGATCTACTGCCCTTACACTATTTAGTAACACAATAAAACAAATGCTAAAAATTATAATCTTATGAATCATTTTACTCTCCAGAA
This sequence comes from uncultured Rickettsiaceae bacterium, assembly GCA_905479885.1. GTDB lineage: Bacteria > Pseudomonadota > Alphaproteobacteria > Rickettsiales > Rickettsiaceae > Megaera_A. Next base: position 8,058 of record CAJQOE010000010.1, read on the forward strand.
ATAATATAATAATAGTTACTATTTTAACTCACGACAATATAATCAGTAAGGCAGCTATAGAGAAATACTATATATTAAATCCATAACTTTATATCATTTATCCTAGGCAACAATTTAATTAATGGAGATAATTTATGGTACAAACACCAACCGCTAGTGATATAAAAAGAGAAGCTATATATAAAGCAAAACAAGTGGCCCATGGTATGGAAAAAACTAAAAGGGAAGCATCACGTAGTGTTAAAGATACACTCAATACTCCTTCAACCATGACAGAAGTAGAACGTTTTTTTGAGGATGTATGGAAGGATGATATAAAACCTAGTATGGCCAAATTGAATGTCAATGTTAAGCGGGAAATGAGTCAACTAGGTAAGGACATAAGTGAATTAATCCATAGCAATGAAACAACTTCTGCTATTGCCAATGGTTTTAGCGATTTAGCTAAAAAAGTGTCAAAAAATCCTGTAATGAAAGCATTGGGAGATTTTTGTAGTAAAATGGGCGACCTGGTTACGTCATTGGTTGGAACAAGCAAAGATAGGGAAAAAGCTTGGAAGAATGTCAAAGCAGCTACTTCAAAACTTGGTACTGAAATCAAAAAAGCAGTAACTACACCATCAAAAGATTCTAGCTTCGCGAGATAATTTAATAGAGAAAAAAGCGGCATTTTTAGCTTTTTTCTCTATATTTTTAGGATACTAAAAATATTTACTACTAGCTTTTAAATAAGAATAACCAGTGACTAAAGTAAGTATGGCGGCGATCCATAAAAGGGTTTGACCTATATAATCTAAAGCCTCAATACCAGATCCAACTGACCCAAGTATTAATATAGTAATAGCAAGCATTTGAATGGCTGTTTTTAATTTTGCAAGCCGCGTCACTGGCACGCTGACTAGTACTTGGGCTAAGAACTCTCTAAGGCCAGCTACAACGAACTCACGCGCCAAGATCAACAAACAAGGGATTTCATCAGCACGTCCTTCTTTAACCAACATAACAAGCACACAGCCAACTAGTACTTTATCAGCAATTGGATCAAACATCTGACCAAAGCTAGAGACAATATTATACTTCCTTGCTAAATAACCATCAAAAAAATCTGTTATACTAGCCATCGCAAACACAATACCACCTAGTCTGTGAGCAAATTTAGAATCATCAAAGTAAAATGACATGACAATAATAGGTATGGCTAGCATCCGGATTATCGTAAGGTAATTTGGTATGTTTTTGTCTATATGCATTGTTAATTACTTTAAATAATATCTCATTATAGGAACATCGTTTTCTCCGATTAAAACGGATGGCTGCGCACCTATCTTTATAGCCCCTTTCTTTTCATAAAATCCTTGAGCATTAGCATCACTAACGAAAGTGAAGTAGTTTATCCCTTTACCTCTCAGTTCCGCAAGCATTTTATCCCAAAGCAACGTTCCAATCCCTGTTTTAATAAAAGTTGGGTCAATATAAAATCTATCTTCTCCCAATCCTTCTATAGGTTCAACGCACCAAAACCCTTTAATTTCATTTTTTAATTCCGCCACGTAAACTATTGATTTACTAATCATTTCAGTGGTTATACTTAACTTATCCATCAGCATATCTAATGCTTCTTCAGAATAACCCCATACGGATAATGATTGCCTCATTAATGCATCTAATTTCTTTATCTCACTATGTTTAGCTAACCTTGTATTATACTGCTCTGACATTGATAAATATAATTATTTAATTATATAAACTCCTATGCAATAGGTAAACAATATCGCACTACAAGTCAATAAGCATTACGCAGTATCATTAGAAATTGATTTATAAAATTCTTCTGTATAGACTTGAAGCATATAATAAGAAATGTGATACATTATGACACAAATATTCAACAATGCAGAAGAGGCTCTTGAAGGGCTACTAACAGATGGTATGCTTATACATGCTGGTGGTTTTGGGCTCTGCGGTATACCAGAAAATCTTATTGCTGCTATTAAGAAATCAGGGGTGAAAAACCTGACCATCGTGAGCAATAATTGCGGTATTGACGATTTTGGACTAGGGATTCTATTGAAAAACGGACAAATCAAAAAAATGATTGCATCTTATGTAGGCGAAAATAAAACCTTCGAAAAAATGTATCTTGATGGTAGCTTAGAACTTGAACTAAACCCACAAGGCACTCTTGCAGAACGCATCCGAGCTGGTGGCGCAGGTATTCCAGCATTTTATACAAAAACTGGTGTCGGCACCATGGTTGCCGAAGGCAAGGAAATTAGAGAGTTTGACGGCGAAAAATACGTTATGGAACGTGGGATTTTTGCAGATTTAGCTATCATTAAAGGGTTCAAAGCAGATAAATTTGGAAATGTCATATACGACAAAACTGCTAGA
>CAJQOE010000011.1 GCA_905479885.1 uncultured Rickettsiaceae bacterium
GACTCCTGAAGGATTTGTTCTTTTTCTAATTCTGATAATTTCTTAATTGATGGCTGCATTCTTCCTCTCCTTTTTTCAAAGAAGGTAAATTATCAAATTACTCTGAACTTGTATAGAAGCTAGTTTACTAGACGCTTACTGATCATCTGAGAGTGGGGCGTTTATATATTTAAGTACAGCACGTTCTGCGCGCAATAGATCTTTTTGTAAAATGATATTAGCTCGTTCTTCTGTGACATAGTTGTATTGGTCACTGGGCAGTAGTTTATGTCCATATCCAATGGTTAGATAGCCTCCGGAACATACATATGGTTCGTTCTTAAAGCCTTCAAATTGTTTGATTAATTCAATACCTTTAGTGTTAGTAAATCTATGCATAAAGCTACCTTATTAGTTGCGTGTTATCTAAACAAGGTAGCAAAATACTTTATATCACTAATGGTAAAATAAGAAAAAGTTGATAATAAAAAACAAAGGATCTGAATGAGCATAACGTTTGATCAATCAGATCCTTTGTTTGGTTTTAGAAACTAGAATAAATTTGGTCTCATCCAATTTCTTTATGCAAGTTATCTAACGTATATATTTTCTTTTACGCTTTTTACTGTATTTATCTTAGATACTGAATCCACAATTAGTCTTCTATCTATTTCACCGATTGAATGCCCTTCTAAATGCACTACTCCATTTTTTGTTTCTACTTTTATATCATTATCTTTAGAAATTTGGTTGTATAGCATTAAGTGTTTTATTTTCCCATATACTTTAGCTGTAATTAATGTATCAAGTAATGGATTTTTTCCTGTAGTTAATTTTAGATTGTCGGTATTAACATCCTCTACATCCCTAACTGACATAGCGACGGTTGCAGCTCTCTCTGCTTGCAAATTAGTTTCCACGACGCCTTTTAAGTGCACTATTCTATTTTCCACAGAAACAGTGATATCAGTTCCTTTAATATCGTCTTCTGCAAGTAAATTTGCTTTAACAGCAGCATGGATAATTTGATCTTTAACAACGTCATTACTTTTTGATGCTAATGCTTCTGGCAGTGATACAAATAAGTTCAAAAGCGTTATAGAGACAATTATAGATAGGAAAAATACACCAGTTTTTATTATATTAGTCATTTTAAATACCTCAATTTTGTTAATAATAATTATAAATAAATATTCATTTTTAAAAGTAAAAATAATGAATATTCATTCTCTTGTAGGTTATCATGGCAAAAGTATTTTGTCAAAGTGACGAGCTAGAAGGCACTAAAATACTAGTTAATTAGTGCTTATAGGTCGTAATATTTATTCTCACTGGATAGTATATTTAGCCACTGCTAGTTATTAATTTTTATTAGTATAAAAATTATGTAAGCATCATAATGCTCTGTGATGAGCTAGGCATGTATAGGCTACGGCTAGGGCATCGGCTTCGTCGAAGCAAATGTGATTAGTACTGCCAGATATAATCATATTTATCATATGTTTAACTTGCTCCTTTTGTGCGTGACCTGTACCCACAATGGTTTTCTTGATTTTATTAGGAGCGTACTCATAGAAAGGGAGTTGTGTTTTGCCAATAATTGCCATTAAAGCACCACGCACGTAACCTAATTTTAAGGAAGAACCGGCATTTATGTTAATAAAAGTTTCCTCCATGGCAATGGCTTGCGGCTTATGTAAATCAATAATTTGTTCAATAACTCCCGTTATATTCGAAAGCCTTAGATGTAATGCAGTATCTGCTTTAGTTTTAATGATACCACTATCAATATAATTAATTTTAGGAGAGTCTAATTGAATGATTCCCCAACCCAGACAGGACAGAGCAGGGTCGATTCCTAAAATTTTCATATAATATCTACTTTTGCAGTGTTTTTTCTTTTTTAAAGGTTTGGTATAGTACAGGTATTACAAAAATAGTAAATAACGTACCAAGCAACATTCCCCCTACGATTACTAGCCCAATAGAATTACGTGAGGCTGCACCAGCTCCAGAAGCAGTAACTAAAGGCAAAGCACCACATATAGTTGCGATACTTGTCATCAGGATAGGACGTAAGCGTAGTTTTGCAGATTGCAGCACTGCCTCGGATATAGACATGCCGTTTTCACGAAGTTGGTTAGTAAATTCAACAATCATGATAGAATTCTTGGTAACTAACCCAATAAGTGTAATTAAGCCAATATTACTGTACATATTAATAGTATCACCAAACATTAGTAGCGCAAGTACGCCTCCAGTCATTGAAAATGGCACTGCCATTAGAATCAGTAGTGAATCTGCAAAACTTTCAAACTGAGCAGATAGAACAAGATATATGAACACTAAAGCAAACAGGAAAGTAATCACAGTTTGTCCGCTTGATTCATTCATTTGATCAATTTGTCCACGGAATTTTAGCTGTGTGTTATCTTTATTGATAACATCTTTAGCAATATCTTCAATAGCAGTAGCAGCATCCCCTAAGTTAATGCCTGGCGCCATATCGGAAGTGATAGTAATAGCTTTAGCATTATTGAAATGCTGATATTCTTTAACTGTTATAGTTTCAATGATTTCAGCTAAGGTCTCAATAGGGAGTAGGTTGCCTGTATCAGATTTGATATAAATTTTCTTTAGGTCGTTGGGGTCATTACGGTCTTTAATATCATAACGTATCATGACATCATAAATATCATTACCTAGCCTAAAATCGCCTACCTGTCTGCCTGCTATGAGATATTGTATAGTTTTGCCAATGGTGTTGATATCTACTCCGTACCTGTAAGCTTTTTCTCTATTTACTATAATATCTAAAGTTGGTGTTGAGGCTTTAAAATCTCTCTCTTCATTTTGGAAAATAGGATTTGCTTTCATACGATCAAGAAAAATTTGTGACACTTTATCTAAATCACTATATTCCAGTGATGTCTGTAAATTGAATTTAATCGGATTGTCAGAGCCACCACCACCTATTGATGGAGGACTAACAGCAAAAATAGACATTCCGGGGATTTGTGAAAATTTCCAGTTTAGTTCTTTTTTAATATCGCTGTGAGATTTAGTGCGTTTGCTCCAATCAGTTAATGGTACGAAGGCCATACCGCTTTCACCGCCTCCCCAACCAATAACGCCTAAGAAACCTATGATGTCATCATGGCTCGCTAGGATTTTTTCGGCTTTTAGGAAGGTCTTTAAAGATTCCTCGGTACTAGATCCTTCTGGGCCATTAAAGAAAACTTGTAAAAAACCAGCATCTTCATCTGGTACAAAAGTTTTATCTACTTTCATAAACCCGACTATAAGAGCGATTACAGAAAGCAAACAGATAGCATAAAATTTTAATTTATTATTTAGTGCCGCTCCAAGGTAGCGAATATAATTAAATTGTAGTTTTAGTAAATAATAATCAAAAATTTGTAAAAGTTTTGGTTTTGGAGCGTCGCTTGCTTTAATCATTCGGCTAGTCATCATTGGCGTTAAAGTTAGCGCTACAAATCCTGAAAATAATACACAAAAAGCTAGAGTCCAGGCAAATTCTACAAACAATTTACCAAGGAAACCGTCAATAAGGCCAATTGGTAAAAATACTGAGGCTAGGGTTATAGTCATTGCAAGGATCGCAAAACCAATTTCTTTAGAGGCGTCAAAGGCTGCTTGCATTGGCGTTTTACCAAGCTCATGATTATGTCTGAATATATTTTCAAGCATCACAATTGCGTCATCAACTACTAGGCCTATAGCTAAAATCATAGCCAAGAGAGTAAAAGTATTGATACTAAACCCAAGTAAATACATAGCTGTGAATGTACCAATGAGAGATATTGGAATAGTCACAAGAGGAATCATGGTAATACGAATTGAACCAAGAAAAATATAAATCACAGCGCCAACAAGGATCAGAGCTTCTGCAATAGTAAAATATACAGATCTAATGGATTCCTTTACTGCTATAGATGCATCATAAGCAATATCAATTTCTACACCAGCTGGTAGATTCTTTCTTATGTTCGGTAATTCTGCTCGCACTGAATCGGCCAGCTCAATGATATTGGCAGTAGATTGTTTTATTAAGCCCACTGCTAATGATGGTTTGCCATTATATCGTAATACTACATCGTTTTCATATGGTTCAAGACCTATAGTAGCAACGTCTTGAAGTTTGATAATAGTACCGTTTGGGTATTTTTTAACAATGATGTTACCAAATTCTTCTGGGGTATTAAGAGTAGCAGCTAGTTTAAGTGAAAAACCACGTACGTTAGTTTTAATTGATCCAGCTGGGTAATCTTTGTTCTGAGCGCGTATGGCGGATTCTAGTTCAAACGGACTAATTTTATGTTGAAACATTTTAGTGCTGATAGGTTCAATACGCATTGTGTAATAGCGTGCACCAAAGATTCTAGAGTTTCCTACGGTCGGCAACTTTTCTAAAACAGATTTAATTTGATTATCTGAGATTCTTGTAAGTTCCAAATTATCGTGTCGGTTACTGTTTATGCTAATCCAAAAACTAGGCCAAGCATCTGAATCCATTTTTGCGACAGAAGGTGACTTCATATCATCTGGAAAAAATTGAATTACATCAGATATCCTGGAGCGTACATCGTTGAGAGCAATTTCAATATCTGCATTAAGATTAAATTCAAGCATTATGGAGCTTTCACCAACGCTACTAGAAGAAGACATGGACTCTAAATTCTTGATAGTTTTTAGCGCTTTTTCAATACGAGTAGTTATTTGGCGCTCCATATATAACGCATCAGCCCCATTATATTCAGAGTTAACTGTAATAATAGGCGGATTAATATTAGGAGTGCCACGTACTTGTAGTTTGGTAAAGAAGATGGACCCAAGAGCAAGAATAATTAAACTCAGAACTATAGTAAAAACAGGTCTTTTTATACAAATTTCAGGTAGTTGCATACTATCTTACGCGTCATTTTTTGTTTGGGTGTCTGCAGTCTCATTGATTATTTCAATCATGGCCCCGTCATAAACTTTGGTCAGACCACTTAAAACAAGTAAATTACCAGCTTGTATTTCACCAGAAAGAACTTCGATCATATTATCGGTTCTGGCGCCTGTGACGATGTAAACCTGTTGAGATTTATTATCTTCAGTGATTTTATAGACAAAGTTACCTTGGTTGTTTTTTAACAATATTTTTTCAGGGACCGCTACAGCTTTATGTTGATCAAATATTATTTCTACTTCAACATAACTACCGTGAACTAGCTTACTATCAGGGTCGAATGCCAATTTTGCAGTTATAGTACCATTATCATTGAGGTAGTTAGAAACTGCAATCACCCGACCCTGAATTTTTTTATTATCAGAATCTGTAGCATAAATCAGTGAGTTTTGATCTATTTTTGCATGCATATTTTCTGGTAGTTCTATAAAAATAGTTTTGTCACCTTGGGCAATCAAGCTAAATAAGTAATCCCCGACTTTTACATCATCGCCAGTCCTTGCATTAACTACACCTACATATCCATCATAGGGAGCAGTTATAATCATATCTTCATATTGGCTTAGGGTATTTACTAGGTCAGACCTAGCTATTTCTAAAGCTACTTTCGATTTATTTGATACCTCGCTGCTGATTATTTTTTTCTTAAGCAAAGAGACATCACGTTCGTAAGTTGTTTGAGCGGATTGAAAAGAAGCTTCAGCTTTGGATTTATTGGCTTCTGCAATATCCGCATTAATAGTAATTAATATATCATTGGCAGATACATTTTTTCCTTGAATAATAGATATGGAGTCAATAGAGCCGGTTGTTTTGGCGTAATATGTTTTGCTTTGCTCTGACTTGCATTGCCCAATAGCAGTGAATTTTTCATGAAAATCATAATATCCAATTTTAATAGGGAGTACCAAAATTTGGTTTTCACTAGCTTGTACATGAAAATTTGTAAAGCTTATTAAAACTGCCAAGAAAAGCCTTGAAATTAAATTTTTATTCTCCAGGGGGTAAAAAATATTCATATTCTAAGTACAAGTTCTTCTTATCATTAATATTTACTTATATAATAGTGAGCTTTAAAAAGCCAGTACAAACAGCTATAATTAGCATAAAAAAAGGAAGCGGTATATACCACTTCCTTTTTCTTAAAATATAATTGAATTATGAATTAATCGTCACCTGTTTCGCAGTTAGCATTGTCTGCGTCGCCACTTAAGAAAGCAACTAATTTAGGTGCACTGAAGATGATACCTACACCAGCAGCGGTCGCTGCGGCAATACCCCAGTTTAGTTTGCCTAAGAAAAGGCCTACACCCACAGAAAAGATAGCTATTGTAGCAATACCTCTAGCAATACCACCAGATAGGTTAGCTACCAAGCGGCATAGGGTTTGTCCAACAACGTCATTGTCTGCAGCAGCAGGAGCTGCAGCTGCAAATGCGGCTTCTGATGAGGCCATGATTACGGCTACAGCAGCAAAAAGTAGAAATAAACGCCATGCTAGGTCAGCATTTAGTTCGACGTGGAATTTTGAAAAATTCATAGATACCTCATTTATCATTATGATGAATTAAACACAGCTTCTAGTGTATATGTAGTGTGGGGTGGGTCAAGATTTTCTATAAAAATTAAAAGAAGTGTAATAGCTTAATACATAATTGTGTGTTTTTTATGTTGCGTATATTACAACTTTAAAAAATCTGATACTAAAAATAATGATCCAGTAACTATAATTGTAGCAGATTGTTTGTGGTTCAAAATGCTCAGGAACTGTATGGCTTCAGTTAGTGATTCAGCTTCCTTTAATATCATATCACCCTGCTTGGCTTTGGCGGCAAGTACGCTGGCGCTATAGCTAGATGGTTCTGATTCAACAGCAACTGCAGCACCTCCATGCGTGCAATCTTGAAAAAACTTACAAAAGCTTGCAACATCACGATTACGGGTCATGCCTATGACAAGATATACATTGCCTTTTAAATTATCTTTTATCCAGTTTGAAAGGCATAGAGCCCCGGCTGCATTATGCGCTCCATCTAGATAGATCTCTATATTATCGCCAGCAAGTTTTTTTGTTTTTTCTGCGTCGACTAACTGCAGACGGCCTGGCCAGCTAGCAGCAAGTAACCCTCCAGCTATTTGAGGAGCAGTGATTTTAAATTTATCATTGAGTAACATAATAGCAGCTACGACACTAGCAGCATTTTGTATTTGATGATCTCCTTTTAAGCTAGGCAATGGAAGCTCAATATTAAATTTTTTAGATAAATATTGAAAACCATCATTTGCCTTTTCTGCATAAAAATCATATTCATAACAAAAAGATGGAGAGTGCATTTCGTCGCATTTGTTGAACAGCAAATTATATACATCATCAGCCTGCGGACCGATCACACAAGGGGTATTTTTTTTGATAATACCAGCTTTTTCAAAAGCTATTTGCATAAGGTCTGTACCTAAATACTCCATATGGTCATGAGAGATCGAGGTGATTATAGTCAGTATGGGATTGGTAATTACATTGGTACAATCAAGTCTTCCACCCAAGCCAGTTTCTAGCAGCAGGACATCCGCTTTACTTTCTGAAAAAGCCAAGAAAGCTGCGGCTGTAGTACCCTCAAAGAAGCTGGGTTCTATACCTATATTGTCTGCAGCTTCTTTCACTCTATCGAGAATTGAATATAAATGGCTATCAGTGATTGGAGCGTCAGCCAACCTAATACGTTCATTAAATTCAAGCAAGTGAGGTGATGTATAACTATGAACTTTATAGCCTGCTTGCATAAATATACTTTTTAACATAGCTAAAGTAGAACCTTTGCCATTAGTCCCAGCAATATGTATTGTTGGTGGTATTTTATTTTGTGGGTTTCCAAGTTCATTAAGCAGTTTTAAGCTAACCTCAAGGTCAACTTTGCGTGGTATTTGCCATATAGGGATCGCAGGCCAGTGTGGGACGTTTACCATATGAGTAATAATTGATTAGCATTCTTATTGACAAAATGATATAAAATCTACTAAATATAGCAAGTTAAAATCTCTAAAAGTGATAGTATGATTAATGTAACTTTCCCGGATGGGTCAAAAAAACAGTTTGAAAAAGGTATAATTGGTTACGAAATAGCTTCTTCTATTTCTAGCTCGTTAGCTAAAGCTGCGATGGTAGTTGAGGTAGATGGTATATTAACAGATTTGTCCGCACCAATTCATGAAGATTGTAATTTTAGGATTTTGACGGAGAAGGATCCAGAAGTACTTGAGATTATTCGGCACGATGCGGCACATATCATCGCAGAAGCAGCCAAAGAAATTTTCCCTGAAATACAAGTAACAATTGGCCCAGCCATTAAGGATGGGTTTTACTATGATTTTGCTAAAAATACTCCATTTACTATTGCAGACCTTGAGAAAATTGAAGCAAAAATGCGACATATAGTGAAGCGTAATGAGAAATTTGTGCGCGAAGAAATGGATCGTGATGATGCAATCGCCATGTTTAAAGAAATGGGTGAAACTTATAAAGCAGAAATAATCGAAGCAATCCCTGCAGGAGAAAAAATTAGCTTATATCGCCAAGGAAATTTTGTAGATTTGTGCCGTGGTCCACATTGTCCATCTACGGGTAAAATTAAGCATTTTAAACTGATGAAAGTAGCAGGTGCTTATTGGCGTGGTGATAGTAATAATGAAATGCTTCAGCGTATATATGGTACCGCCTGGGCAACTAAAGAACAGCTAGATGATTATTTATATAGGTTGGAAGAAGCCGAAAAACGTGATCATAGAAAGCTAGGAAGGGAACTAGATTTATTTCACTTTCAAGAAGAAGCCCAAGGAATGCCATTTTGGCACGCAAAGGGTTGGAGTATATATCGTATAATTGAACAATATATTAGGCGTAAATTACAGAAGGCTAGTTATATTGAAGTGAAAACTCCCATCATGGTTGATAAAAAGCTATGGGAAGAATCTGGTCACTGGGATAAATTCCGTGACGATATGTTTACTGTTGAAAGTGAAGATAAGATTCATGCACTTAAGCCTATGAATTGTCCATGTCATGTGCAAATTTTTAAACAAGGTACAAAAAGTTATCGTGATTTACCACATCGTATGGCTGAGTTTGGTTCATGTCATCGCAATGAAGCTTCGGGCGGCTTACATGGGCTGCTACGAGTGCGTAATTTTGTACAAGATGATGCACATATTTTTTGTAGTGAAGATCAGATAAACAGCGAAACGGTTGCTTTTTGTAAGCTATTATTACAAGTGTATAATGATTTTGGTTTTAATAAGGTAAAGGTCAAATTTTCAGATCGCCCTGAAGTAAGAGCTGGTGATGATGCTGTTTGGGATAAATCTGAAGCGGCTTTGAAATCCGCTGTTGAAGAAGCTGGGATTGAATATGAAATGAATCCAGGAGAGGGAGCATTCTATGGTCCGAAGTTAGAATTCGTACTAACAGATGCAGTAGGCAGAGATTGGCAATGCGGCACTTTGCAGGTAGATTTTGTTTTGCCTGAAAGATTAGACGCTGAATATATCGCTTCAAATGGCCAAAAAACAAGGCCTGTAATGCTTCACAGAGCTATTATTGGTACCTTCGAAAGATTTATAGGCATATTGATAGAAGAATATGCTGGGCGTTTTCCATTATGGTTGGCTCCAGTGCAAGTTGCAATAGTAGGTATCACAAATGATCTAGATGAGCATATAAAAGAGTTAAACACTCGCCTTATTGAGGCAGATGTACGATCAGAACTTGACATTTCTAAAGAAAAAGTGAATTATAAAATACGTAATTTTTCTAATCAAAAAGTGCCAATTATTGCCATTATAGGTAAAAAAGAACAAGAAGAAGGAACAGTTACTTTACGTCGTCTTGGTATTGAAGAGCAAATGACGGTTAGTGTTGAAGAATTAATACAGATAGTTCAGATAGAAAATAAGAAATATCTTAGCTAATAATATAATTAAAAAGGGGAGTAGTTTTATATCTAAGTTCAATTCAAGTAAATTTCCAAAATCAAACAGGGAAATTAAAGCAGATAAAGTGCGCCTAGTTGGTTCAGAAGGTGAGATGATTGGCGTTGTGACTTTACAGGAAGCGATGAACCAAGCAGCCGCTGCTGGATTAGATCTAGTTGAAATTTCGCCCACGGCGGACCCTCCTGTTTGTAAAATTCTGGATTTTAGTAGATATAAATATGATGCTAAAAAGAGACAGCAAGAATCTAAGAAAAAGCAAAAAAGGACTGCTCTAAAGGAGATGAAGTTTAAAGTTAATATTGGTCAGGGTGATTTCGATGTAAAATTGACCAAAATTAAAAAGTTCTTAGAAGCTGGAGATAAAGTGAAGGTATCACTATGGTTCAAAGGCCGTGAAATTGTACATAGAGACAAAGGACATGAAGTCTTTAATAAAATAATAGAAAAGCTTGGAGATTTGGCCAAGATTGATATGGAGCCAAAAATGGAAGGCAAGCAGATCATTATGGTATTGAGCGCTAATAAAGTAGAATAAATATAATATTTAATAACCTTAAGTTTTTTGTAAAGTGGTGACTTCGCTTAATATCCACTGTTTTTTTTATTTATAACAATGATCTAACTATATTAAACAAGAGTATAAAATGGCCGAAGGTCCAATGCAAAATAATAATATTAAAAATCGTTTTGAATATGAAGCTTCAACAAGCAAGATATTCGGTATTTGGATATTAAATTTCTTTCTTAGTATTATCACTATAGGAATTTATAGCTTTTGGGGGAAAACCAAAATGCGTAAATATATTGCTAATAGTTTTAGTCTTCTAGGTGATAGATTTGAGTATAATGGAACTGGTGGTGAATTGTTCCGGGGTTTTCTTAAAGCTTTGCCTATTATTATAATAGTGTACATGCCGTTTATTATTTGGGATCAAGAAGAAGACTCGTGGGTGATTTTAATGTTTATCCCCATTCTATGTCTGGTATATATGGCAATATATGCGGCTCTAAGGTATCGTCTATCTCGTACAACATGGAGGGGTATTAGAGGCAAACTAACAGGTTCAGCCTTTTGTTTTGCTAAAAAAAATATGATACGTCAATTTTTAAATATTATCACGCTTGGTTTGCTCATCCCTTCATCAGATATCAAGATTTATAAATATATTGCAGAAAATATGCATTTTGGAAATACGCCAGTAAAATTTGATGGAAATGCAAAGTCATTATTTGGGATTAATTTGATAACCCTTTTGCTTGCGATACCTACGGTAGGATTATCTCGTATATGGTATTCGGCAGCATTAACGCGTTATACATATGGACATACTACTATCAATAATCTTCGTTTTAAGGCGAATTATACTGGTAGTAGTTTACTAGCGTTACATATCGTCAACTTACTTATTGTTATTTTTACTTTAGGTTTTGGAACTCCGGTTGTTATACAAAGAAACTTTAAATATTTTTCTAAACGCGTGTTGATAATTGGAGATATTAATACTTCTGGTATTATGCAATCAAATCAGAAACTTAGCACTGACGGTGAAGGGTTAGAAGAGGTATTTGGCTTAGATTCAGGAATAATGTAATAAGTTATGATTAATGGCTCAAAATGCTAGATTTTATGATGGTAAAACTGCTGATCCCCATGATTTAGATATAGAGATATCTCAGGCAAAGTTAATTGGCAGAAGCCCTTCTGGTAACAAATTAGTTGAGTGGGATATCAATACTATACGTGTACTAAATGAGCCAGAAGCCAAGCGTCAAGCTATTATAACGACTACAACAGATAATATAGCAAGGCTGTATATCTCACAATCAGTATTTCAAAAATTAAATTATATACTACATAGAAAGGCAAGACCATTTTTTAGAGTTTATAACTCCTTAAGTTCGATAAGTTTTTGGTTCATTGTTACAAGTATAGTGCTTTTTATCATTGTGCAATCTGTGCCAAAATTTTCTCCTTATATTGCACAAAAATTGCCTATAGCATGGGAAGAATCACTAGGGGAATATGCATTTAAACAATTACTGGGAAAGAAAAAAGTTTGTCGTGCAAAGAACGGCTTAGAATCTTTAGAAAAAATAGCTTTAATATTGCAGGCAACACAAAACAATATCACTCAA
>CAJQOE010000012.1 GCA_905479885.1 uncultured Rickettsiaceae bacterium
TCCTTTTGAGCACTCACATAAATAATCAGCCGTACCATGCTCTTCATTATAACCAGTGCATTTAAGGTCGTATATAGTGATATTACGCTTGGCTAATTGAACCTCTTTTCCTTCGCGAGCTAATTTATATGCACGCTCACCGTTTACTTTTAGAGCTGAGTAAGCTGGAGGTGTTTGTTCAATTAGACCTATAAAATTAGAACATACTTGATAGCACTCTTCTTTGCTGGGAAGGTGTTCTGTGGTTTCTATGACTTTACCAGCACTATCAGCAGTATCTGTTTTAGTACCAAATTTGACAGTAAAAGCATATTGTTTTTTTGCATCAATTAGAATGCTAACTAATTTGGTAGCCTCGCCTATAGCCATGGGTAGCACACCTTCAGCTTCGAGGTCTAATGTACCTGTATGCCCTACCTTATTACCTTTAAAGGCACGTTTGACCATAGAAACTGATTTTGCTGAGCTAATACCTCGTGGTTTGTAGATGTTTATCCAACCATTCATAGGTTAATCTTGAATTTTAGCTTGGTAAAATTCTTCACCAATAGCTATTTCTTCGCGATTGGTTTTTTTGCGCCAATCATTTGTATCTCTTAATGAATATATGCAACCACAATATTCTTGCTTATAGAACTTTTCTTCTTTAGCAAGGTCATACATGCGAGCACTGCCACCATCTTTGCGCCAATTATATTTCCAATATGTGATCCCGGGATAATGAGAAGCTGAACGTTCACCACTATCATTAATTTGTTGCATATCTTTCCAGCGAGAAATCCCTAGCGAGCTAGTGATGATTTTAAAATCATTTTCATATGCATGCAGAGCTGTACGTTCAAAGCGCATATCAAAACACATAGTACAACGCGCACCGCGCTCTGGCTCTTGTTCCATGCCTTTGGCGCGCGCAAACCAATTTTGTACATCGTAATCTGCATCCACAAAATTTAAACCTAGTTTATCAGCAAAACGAATATTTTCTTTTTTACGGATTTCGTATTCTTTTTTTGGGTGGATGTTTGGGTTATAGAAAAAAATAGTCAGATCAATTCCTGATTCAGCCATTTTTTCGATTAGCGGCCCTGAGCACGGCGCACAGCATGAGTGCATGAGAACTTTGGTCTCATTATGCGGAACCTCAAATGTTTCATTCTTCATGTATTATATCTTCAGCCAAATTGTATTTATAAGTCTCTTTATAGAAATACAGGCCACAAAAACATACTATTGCGAGGGCGGTTAAGTAATAAGCAAAGGAAATTTGCTCTCCCGTAAATTTATACAACATTGCACCAATCATTGGAACTGTACCACCAAATATAGCGACGCTTAAATTATAGGAAATTGCTACACCCGTAAATCTAACTCTAGTAGGAAACAGTTCAACAAGTAGTGTTGGTACTGGCCCCATATAGAAACCTACTATAGCAGCAAAAAGCACCTGTGACAATATTGCCAGAGTATAATTCATAGTATGCAGAGCCAAAAATATTGGATAAATACTGAATATTAAAGCAATTGATGAGTACACGATTACTGGTTTTCTACCAATTTTATCAGAAATATGTGCTGATATTGGTAGAGCGATTGTCATGACTAAAAGGATTAATCCGCATACTAGACTCTCTTGATGCTGTGGATAACCTAAATTGATCATATAGCTTTTTATATAAACTGTGGTGGTATAAAATGGTGCACAAACATTGATATATACAATCACTGCAATTAAAGTCTCACGCCAATATTTAAATATAGTTTCTCTAAAAGGAGTGCGTGATAATAGCCCTTGCGCTTTTGCAGCTTTATATATAGGGCTTTCAGAAAGATGCGTTCTAATATACAGACCTACTAATCCTATAAATAGTCCGGCAATGAAGGGTATTCTCCATCCCCAAGACAATAAATCTTCTGTGGATAAAAAACTTTTAAAAGATTGAGCAACAGCCATGCCCATCATAATACCAATACACATACTCACAAACGAGGCACTACCAGCCAATCCCTTTCTATCGTGCGGAGAGTGCTCAACAATATATGCTATACAACCACTAAATTCACCACCAAGAGAAAAACCCTGGATAAGCCTTATAATTACTAGAATTATTGGTGCAGCGATTCCAATGGCTTCATATGAGGGTAAAACCCCAATGCCCGCAGTTGGCACAGCCATCATAATGATTCCGATAGCTAAGGCCATTCTCCGACCCATGCGATCACCGATTTGACCAAATAACACACCGCCAAGCGGTCGTACAACGAATCCAGCTGCAAACACAGCAAAGGTTAGTATTTCAACGAATTCGGTTTGAGGAAAGAATTTTTCTCCAATAATATAGGCAAATTGGGCATAAAGTGCATAATCATACCATTCTAGGGCGTTCCCTATCATTCCTGAAATTACTATTTTTTTCATGCTGGGTGTCTGTATATCAATTATTGAGTTAGATAATAAGGAGATCAAAAAAATGACGCAAGCAGTAAGTGAATTTTTAATACCATTTTAAAGAAAAATAGTTGTAATACCCAGGCCGCATAATAAACAACCAGTAATTATATGAATTATTCTTTTTGCAAGAGGATTTGTGATCCATACACTAATTTTATGGGCTGCTAGGTCATATATAATAGCTGTAAGGGCACCAAGTACAGTATAAGTAACTCCCATTATTAAAAACTGCGAAAGCATGCTGTACGCAGGATTAGTAAATTGAGAAAAAAACGCCAAGAAAAAAATAATAGTTTTGGGATTAAAAGCAGTAATGATAAATACATGTGTAAAAATTCTGCGTCCTGGAGGCTTTTTAGATGTTTCATTTTCTTGTTCTATAGTTTTATTAGATAATATAGACGATGCGCCCAGAATAATTAAGTATATTCCACCAATGAATTTTAGAATAGTCAAAGCCTCCGGGTGTATTTTGAGCATAACTTTAAGGCCAATAAAGGTTAAAATTAAAGCAAAGATGTCCCCAAATATCACTGCGGGAATAGTAAACCTACCAGCCCAGCGACCATACTGTAGAGCATAATGTGTTACTAATAAAATAGTAGGACCTGGCATAAAAGATATAATGAGGCTAACTATAAAGAATGTGATATAGGATTCTAGTACCATAAATATTAGTATATTGATTATATATTAG
>CAJQOE010000013.1 GCA_905479885.1 uncultured Rickettsiaceae bacterium
GAAGTTGAGCTTGATACACTACCGTCTATTTCTAAAACGCCTACACATAATTTACAACAAAGTACACCGTTTACAACATCTCATACAGCATTACCCTTGAAAAGAAATCTAATTTCTTCTCTAGAAACATTTGCTATTTATGATCGCAATATGAAAATAAATCGTTTACACGCACCTACTCTACCTATCGGCACACAGCCTATTGAACCTAGTGAAGCACAATCTGTTTCCAGTTTACTTACTCTACAAAGTCAAGAAACTGTTATGGCCACTACCTCTCAACCAGCCGTCAAGTCGCTACTTAAAAAACAACCAAGACCTAGTGCTATACCACGGTTAAGAGCTAGATCTTCTGCGCCTCAAAGTCAAAAAACTATTACGGCCGCCACTACTCAACATATTGTTGAGTCGCTGCTTAAAACACAACCAAAACCTAGCGCTATACCACGGTTGAGATCTACGACATCAGCATCTCTAAGCCAAGAAAGAACCAAGCCTACAGCTTCTACGATTCTTAGAAAAAAATCCAAGCACGCAAGACGAACACTCATGCCTGCCACCCCTCCTAGCTTAACAAAAGCACGTACAGCTACGCCTACACATGGGAAAGGGGAACGCCTTCAACGTTTTACTAGAGCGGTTAACTATATATTTGCTCATACTGACGCTAGAGTCAGAGCAGAACATGGAATTACCAATGATAAACAATATATACGTTATGCTTGCGAAAAGGATCTTATTCAAAAGACTTCGCAGAAACGACTGACAGCTGTAGAAAAACAAACTTTAGCTGTTTACAAACTATATAGCCAGTTAGCAGCCGAGAATCCATCACTGAATAAACGGACTTAAATAGCTAATAATGGATGCTTGAATATTTGTTTCCCAAATAGATTTATAATAATATTTCTGACCTTTACACAACCTGAAGTAATAAACTTTTTAGAGTATAAAACTATTTGCGAGACTTTACTAAATAGTATCCACATAAAGCTATAAGCACTATAGGCCAAACTCCCCTTAGTATAGAAAATATTACTTTGAATGTAGATAATATAACATTACTTATTGGACTTAGCATAGACAAAGAAGGGATTGAACCACTAAGAATTAGTAAAATAGAAAATATAATACTAAAAAAGATAACATAGCCTAAACCCTGCAACTGTCTGTACGTTATAAGCATTTAGCTGGCTATTACTTATAATTGACATTATAGGCGATGTATCTTGATCATATACACGATATTTTATCAATGTTTCAATTTCTATACCAAAGCCCATTAATAAACCTATCTTGATTTAGACAACGAAACCTCCAAGAACAATCTTATTGAAAAGAAAAAACCCGCATATTTACGGGTTTTTTTTTATGTATTATTCTAACTTCAGTTTAACGTCTGCTTGATCAGCAAGTTTGGTGAAATACTTTTCGATTGCATCACGCGACAATTTGCCTCTTATGCCATTCATTGCTTGCTCTTTAGATGGGATCTTAACATCACGAGAATCTAATACTCTAATGATATGCCAGCCAAATTGTGTTTTTACTGGGTCAGAAATCTCGTCTTTCTTCATTGAAAACGCTTTGCTTTCAAATTCTGGAACCAACTGCCCTTTCATAACATAACCAAGCTCGCCACCATTGGCTTTTGAACCTTCATCTTTAGAAAATTCTTTTACCAAAGTTTCAAACTTAGTGCCCTTGTTTAGCTTTTTCTTAATTTCTTTTGCTTTTTCTTCTGTGTCTACAAGAATATGGCTAGCTTTCACTTCTTTTTGGCCTTTTAAGCTAGCTATTAGCTTATTATATTCTGCATCAACCATTGCATCTGTAACGGCTGTTTTTAAATGACGCTCGATCAACTCTTGTTGTAACAATTGAGATTCAGCGGCTTTTAATTTTTCTTTAAACTCAGCAGAGTTACGAATACCTAATTTATCCGCCTCTTTTTCGAAAAGCTTTTGGTTGATATAACCTCGAACTAATAATTCTTGAATATTTTTATCAAGCTCAGAGAATGACTTGCCTTTATTTTCTGGTTGCATAGCAAGCACAGGTTTAAACTGTTCCATTACCTGGTCTGACGTAACATCTCCACCAGTGTATACACCAACTACTTTGCTACCTGCTGCTATGGCAGAGCTGGTTAATAGTGTAGCTGATAAAAAAACGATTGCTAATTTTCTCATAATTTTTATTATATCCTTATTTAAGTTTTACTAGAATTATTTTTAAAAGCTCATTGAAGCAAAGTCAATTGCTATTTACAATTTGTTTGAAATTTTAGTAAACTAACACTATCTTCAATATATTTAATATATCAGGGAATTAATTAAGCTACATGTTTTCATTTCTTACTAAGATTTTTGGCACAGCCAACGATCGTATAATAAAAAAACTACAAAAGGAAATTCATAAAATCAATGATCTTGAGCCGTCTGTTCAACATTTAACTGATACTGAATTACGCAACAAAACCATGTCTTTTAAGCAAAAATTGAAAGATGGTCATACTTTAGACGACATTGTCTACGAGGCTTTTGCTGTTGTGCGTGAAGCTGCAAAAAGGGTGATCGGTCAGCGACATTATGATGTCCAGCTAATAGGCGGTCTGATTCTGCACAGAGGTATGATAACAGAAATGCGTACTGGTGAGGGGAAAACACTTGTCTCGACATTGCCAGCATACCTAAATGCTCTTACTGGCAAGGGTGTACATATCGTTACAGTAAATGATTACCTAGCAAAGCGTGACTCTGAGTGGATGGGTAAGATTTTTGAATTTTTAGGTTTGACTGTATCCTGCGTTATTGGCCAAATGCCAGATGCAGAACGAAAAGCAGCCTATAATTGCGATATTACTTATGCAACAAATAATGAACTAGGGTTTGACTACCTTAGGGATAATATGAAATTTACAGATGAATCAAAAGCACAGCGTCCCTTTCATTATGCAGTTATTGATGAAGTTGACTCAATTCTGATTGACGAAGCGAGAACTCCTTTAATTATATCTGGCCCTGTTGATATTAGTACGGATTTACATGCAAAAGTAAATGTTCTAATAACTAAGCTTACAAAAAATGACTATGAAATTGATGAAAAAGTTAAATCTGTAACGTTAACAGATGATGGGATTAATCGTATAGAATTAATGTTAGCTGAGAACGGGCTTATTATTCAACATTCTAGCCTCTATGATTTTGATAATTTAACTCTGGTGCACTATATTAACCAAGCATTACGGGCACATTTTATTTTCGCGCGTGACGTTGATTATCTCATTAATGACAAGAAGGTAATGATCATTGATGAATTTACTGGCAGGATTATGGATGGTAGACGTTATTCTGATGGCCTGCACCAAGCGTTGGAAGCAAAAGAGAATGTTCCTATTCAAAATGAAAATCAGACATTAGCCTCCATTACATTCCAAAATTACTTTAGAATGTACCCTAAATTGTCAGGTATGACTGGTACAGCCATGACTGAAGCTGGTGAATTAAAAGATATTTATAACCTAGATGTAGTATCTGTACCAACACATAATAAAGTGACTAGAATAGATCATGATGATGCAATTTATGGTACTACCCAAGAAAAATATAAAGCTGTAATTGATTTAATTCAAGATTGCTATAAACGTGGACAGCCTGTCTTGGTTGGTACTATTAGCATTGAAAAATCTGAAGAAATTTCAAAAGCGCTTTTGAAAAATAATATTGAGCATAATGTGCTAAATGCTAAGATGCACGAACGTGAAGCGCATGTTATTGCCCAGGCCGGGCGTTATAACGCTGTGACCATAGCTACAAACATGGCTGGACGTGGTACTGATATTATGCTTGGTGGTAACCCTGACATGATGATTGAAGATCTAGCACAAGCGTTAAATGAAGACCAACGTAAGCTTGAGATTATACGTATTAAATCCCAAATAAAAACAGAAAAAGAAAAAGTAATAGAAGCTGGCGGTTTATGCGTTATTGGTACAGAGCGTCATGAAAGCCGTAGGATTGATAATCAGCTACGTGGGAGAGCTGGACGCCAAGGCGATCCAGGGTCAACAAAATTTTTCTTATCTCTAGAAGATGACTTAATGCGTATTTTTGCCTCTGAGAGAATCTCGGGTGTGCTGCGTACGCTAGGATTAAAAGATGGGGAAGCAATACATCACCCAATGATTAGCAGGTCTTTGGAAAAAGCTCAGCAGAAAGTCGAAGGACATCATTATGAAACCCGTAAAACCATATTAAAGTTTGACGATGTAATGAGCGACCAGCGTAAAATCATTTACGAGCAAAGAAATGAAATCATTGCATCTGAAGATGTTACTAGCTTTACTACAAGCATGAGCGAACAATTATGTTCAAACATAGTAAGTCAATTTATTAACCCGAATCTACTCAGAGAGGACTGGCAATTAGAAGAATTAAGCTCTGAAGTACACAGAACTTTAGCAATAGAATGGTCTGTAGAGGAAATTTCTGCGATAGAAGGTGTAGAGAATGAAATTGCAGAGACTTTATATAAAAAAGTAACAGATTTATATGCTGCAAAAAGCTCAAGCTACGGTAACGAGCTTATGAATTCAGCTTCTAAATATATATTACTTACTACTCTTGACCAAGTGTGGAAAGAACATTTACATAACCTAGATTATCTACGCCAAGGAATCTCTTTGCGTGCTTATGGTCAAAAAGATCCGCTAAACGAATACAAGCGTGAGGCATTCGGTTTATTTGAAAAAATGCTTGACCACCTTAGAGAGCTATTTGTACAAAGAATATGTTTCTTACATATCGATCCCGAGCATGTAAATAGACAATCCATGATGCTTGCAAATAAGGAATTGCAAGAAATGAGTACTAGCCGTAGCGACCCTGCCTTTGAGAGATATAATTCAGGAGCTAATATAACAGCGAAAGCCAAACCATTTAAGGCTGTAGTAGATCCCAAAGATAGAAACCCAACTGAACCAGAAAGCTGGGGTAAAATTACAAGGAATGAACTCTGTCCATGCGAATCTGGAAAAAAATACAAACACTGCCATGGGATGGAAACTTAAATCAAATGACTAATATGAAAAAACCAATAATAGGTATCACTTTAGACCTAGCATCAGATATTGCTGGGAAATACTCTTACGCCTGGCGACCATGGTACGCTATAAGGCGTGATTATTCTGATATAATTACTAAATCTGGTGGAATTCCAGTTTTATTGCCATATTGCGCCGACATTAATGAATTACTCGACGCAGTTGATGGTATAGTAATTCCTGGCGGGGATGAAGATATAAACCCTAAATTTTATGGCCAAGAAATAACTTCTCCGAAAGTTAAAACCAACGATGAGAGAGCCAGCTTTGAAATAGCCTTAGTAAAAGCAGGAATACAACGTGATATGCCAATTTTTGGTATATGTAACGGCCTACAAGTAATCAATGTAGTACTTGGTGGTACGTTAATTCAACATATTCCAGATAGCCATCAAAGCAATATTAATCACGAGCAGCCTGCTCCAAAGCATGTACCAACCCACCCTATTATTATTGAAGAAGGCACTTTATTATCTAAACTGTCCAAATCTAATAATATAGAAGTAAACACTACTCATCATCAGGCTATAGATACGGTAGGGAATGGTTTAACCGTGTCTGCGAAAGCTCCAGATGGAATAATTGAAGCAGTAGAATCAGCGAGTCATAAATTTCTTGTTGGTGTACAATGGCATTCAGAATATCAAAACACAGATTTAGACGTTCAATTGTTTAAAAGATTGGTTGAAGTAAGCTCAAAGCCTGTATAAGATAATCTTAATGCAATTAATAATTAATATTATATGTACCCGATAGTAAGATTACGACGCAATAGACGCACCGACTGGTTAAGAGATTTAACGTCTGAAACAAAATTGGCACCGGAACATTTGATTCTTCCTATTTTTGTTGTTGAAGGAAAAAACCAAAGACAGGCTATCAAAACTATGCCTGGCGTTTTTCGTCAATCTATAGATCAAGTATTGCTTACTGCGCAGGAAGCTGAACAAAAAGGCATCAAAGCTATTGCTCTTTTTCCTTCAATAACAACTGATTTGAAATCAGAAAATGCTGATGAAGCATATAATCTAGATAACCTTATTTGCCGAACAGTACGTGCTCTAAAAAATGCTGGCTTATCTATTGGCATAATTTGTGATGTTGCACTTGATCCTTATACAATACACGGTCATGATGGTATATTAATTGATGGAGATGTCGATAATGATAAAACCATAAAGGCACTATCAAACCAAGCTCTAGTGCTTGCAAAAGCTGGCGTAGATATTATTGCCCCATCAGACATGATGGATGGTAGGATTATGATAATCAGAGAAGATCTTGATGAGGCTGGTTTTAGTAATGTGAATATTCTTGCTTATGCAGCAAAATATAATTCCAGCTTTTATGGCCCTTTTAGGGACGCAGTGGGGAGCGACAAAAGCAAATATTTGTGCAAAGCAACTTACCAAATGGATATACGCAATACCAAAGAAGCAATGCGTGAAATAGAACAAGATATAGCTGAAGGCGCTGATATGGTAATGGTAAAACCTGGAATGCCATTTTTAGACATTATCAGTGAAGCCTCACAGAGTTTTAATGTCCATGTTTTTGCCTACCAAGTTAGCGGTGAATATGCCATGATAAAATTTGCTGCAGAAAATGGTGCATTAAATTGGGAAAAGGCTATTGTTGAATCATTAATATCATTTAAACGCGCTGGAGCTTCAGCAATATTCACCTATGCAGCTTTAGAAGTAGCTGATTTTTTAACTAAATAAAGAAATTTTATGGCTGATAATAAAGCATCAAAAAAAGTAGCAAAAATTATTATTATTTTAAGTATAATAATTGCAGCAATATCAATGTATATTTTAATTGCTATTGAATTACCAACTAAGCCTCTAGCTGGGCAAGGCGGAGCTCTAGAAGAAGACGTACAAATAGGCGGTGGTTTTATTCTAACGGATCATAATGGTAATAAATTTAATAGCGACGCCATGCACGGCAAGCTAAGCTTAGTGTATTTTGGCTTTACATTCTGCCCTGATATCTGCCCAACTTCTTTACAAAAGCTAACCCAAGTATTATCTACGTTAGATAAATATCAAATTGATGTTTTACCGATATTTATTACCGTCGACCCGTCCAGAGATACACCAGAACTACTAAAAGAATATCTAGGGCATTTCCATGAGAAATTTATTGGCTTAACTGGTTCAGAAGAACAAATCAAAGAAGTAGCGGATTTGTATAAAGTGTTTTACGCCGTGGCAGAAGGTGCAACTACCGAAGATGGCAAATATATGCTAGACCATTCGTCTTTTGTATATTTAATGGATAAAAACGGTAAATATATGAAGCATTTCTATATGAGCTCTACACCGGAAGAGATAATTGAATATATCAGAATCAATAAATAGCGAATCAATTGAGATATCACGTTTCCTGATAAAAAAGATATACAAGTAATCTTCTAAATCGAAAATTTATCATCTTTATTAGTATTATTTGTAACAACGCCCATTTTAGAATACGCTAATTAAAAGTAGCAATTTCCTCTTTAAAATAATGGTAATTTTATGGCAAAAGCAATAGATGATTTATTTAAGCAAGCTAAAATTGATAGTGTAAATTCTGTTAAAAAAGATGGCACTTATAATTGTGGTTACAAACTCTCACAAGCCCAAATTGAAATGGCCGCTCTATTGCAGATTGATCCTAATTTAGAAGAAGCTAGAAAAAAATGCTATATTAATGGTTTTTCTCTTAGATATGGACAAACTCCAATTAATATTAAAGAAATTTTTGATACAGGGGATACAGAATTATTAAATGCAGCATTCAATATTGAAGATGCTATAAATACCGTAAAAACTGGCAAACCTGCTTTTTTTGCCATAGAAGATGAACAACATTATGTTACTGTTGCGCTAGTTCCAGATTCACAAGATCCTCAAAAAGTGACTGTGCAGTATATTAACTCAATGACACAAATAGACCCAATGCTTATGCGCGAGCAACAAGAATTGGGAAATGAATTGTCTCTTCTTCAAAGCGCTCCAATCACACAACTTTCACAAGAACAACGTGAGCAATGCGACATTTTGCAAGCTAGTATAATCAATATCTCAGAGCTTATAGAAGAACAAACTAAAATGTCGCATGTTGGCAAAGACTTTGCAAGCGAGATGCTTAAATATTTAAAAAAAGAAGGTATAACGCTTGGAAAAGAAACTGTATTAGACAGATCTAATGACCAGCAATTTGAGCATTGTTGTGGTCTTTCAGTCGCTTCGAACATCGCAGCAATTACTCAAGACAAACCATTATTTAAGCCAAAAGATTCAAATGAAAAAAGGCAATTCTACGAGAAGCTTGGAACTAGTGTATTTTCTTGTATAGAAGCAGGAACATCCGCATCTCTGAGCCCACCTAAGGATGCTGCTACATTAACAAAAAAGCAGCCAATATTAAGCACTCCAAGTCCAGAGAAATTAAGTGCCAAGGTAAAAATTGACTCTAACTCAACGCAGTTGGTTCCTTTAGAAACAATAATAGCTACAACAATTATAAACAATCATGGCCTGTTTCAAGGCAAAGAAACAGTTAGCAAAAATGATTTTGCTAACGCTATAAAAAATAGCCAAAGCCTAGCATCAACAGACCGCAAAAGCTTTAATGCACTAATAAAAGAAATGAATAACAAAACTTATTCACAAGGAGAGCTAACTAAGCTTGTCGCCAGTTCTGATTTTGTGAAAGTACAAGTAGCTGCTCTAGACCAAATAAAGCAGCTTAAAAATTCTAGTGCAAAATCATCTGTGCAATCGCCCATGCCATCTAAAAGTAAAATAAGTGGTCAACAACGATAGTACGTGAAGTTGAGTAAAATGAAGGTTCGAGCACTGCCTAAACATCAAGTAAAGGACAGCTCTATTCTATATTTCAACATCCCCGTACATATAACTTAGTTACGCGATATCATCCTTATTTTGATGTTTGATGATAAAGGGAAGCTGCAGCATAACGAATACTAAAGTCATAGGAAGGGCACCAAAGACTTTAAAATTTACCCATGTACTTTCGTCAAAATTACGCCATATTAGTTCATTTGAAATAGCCATGACAAAGAAGAACCACATAAAGCGTAAATTTAAAGTATACCAATACTCATTTCCTTTAAGCTTTATTGCGTGCCCAAGCACGTATTTTATAGCTGGTTTCCATTTATAATTTGTAATAAGAAAAATACCTGCAAATAAACAATAAAGTACGGTTGGTTTCATTTTTATAAAGATTGAATTTCCACTAAATAATGTAAGACTAGCGGAGATTAATAATAATGCAGTAGATATCAAATTTACTTTATTAATTTTGCGTTCGTAAACATACGTAATAGAAATAGCTATTACAGATGCAACTAGCATATATAGGGTTGCTTCTAAAATTCCTGACGTTTTATAACCTACAAAGAATGCTATTAGAGGGCTAAATTCAGTAATAAATTTAAACATGTTTTTTATCAGTTACCTTAGATTGTAATTTTATCATAGCTATTGTAACGGCAATAGTTGCAAAGTAAAAAGCAATTTGCATTCCATTTGGTCTAGAGTCGTAACCAGTAGTAATATTTAATATTTTGCCAGTAATACTTTCATTGGAAACAAGCCAAGAAGTATCCCATAATTGGTCACTATATATTTCAATAATCCCAGATGAAGTTAAAATACCTGCAGCCTCTGCGGATAAACCAGCTGCAATTAGCGTTAATAATATTGTGGAAATTATAAAAATATATTTACCAGCGTATTTTATTAGCCCTTTATATATTATGGTTCCTACTATTAAACCGGCCGCGCCTCCTATACCCAAACCTAAAAGATAACCATTACTATCAATTGTTTGAGTTGACGCAATGCTATAGACAAAGAGAATAATCTCTGCCCCTTCTCGCAATATAGCCATAGCAACAGCAAGAACTAACATAAATTTACTAGCACTGCCAGCTGCTATTTTATCAGATAATTTGCTTAAATCTTTACGTACTTTTTTAGTATATCCTTGCATCCATACGACTGTACAACTGATAATTACTGCTGTTAGTAGTATAACTGCAGCATCAAATATTTCATCACCAAGCCCGCCAAAACTACTGGTAATTGAGCGCGTAAATAAGGCGAATATTGCAGCACATACTACGCCCAGCATTGTACCAAAAATAATGTATAGTTTAGAGTTTTGTATGGGTTTAGTCGCAGCCATAATCACTCCAAGAAGAAAAGCTATCTCTAAACACTCACGGAAAACTACTATGGCTATTTTAAACATTGTCTTTAGTCTCGTTACTTAATTATAATTTTACCTTGCGCTGTTTCAGCATGAAAATCACCAAAAAACTTATATTCTCCTGGTTTTAAAGGCGCAAGTATAACACGCGCTTTAGATTTACCTAGTACTATTTTTTCGCGTTTTAAATCAATACTTTCAAATTCTTCAATAGTTGCGTCCTGGTTATGCACAGTAATACGGATCTTTTTTCCAGCAGGAAGTTCCAGAATTTCTGGTTCGAATTTATGATTTTTGATAATTAAATCTACTTCAACAATATCGCCATTAGCATAAGTTATATGTGCTATACATATTACAAAGAGAAATAGTTGCGCAGTAATAAATTTTTTCATTTTCCGTATAATTAACTAGAATTAAGAAACTGTAATGGTACAATAAATATGCAAAAATCACAATAGCCTGTGGAGGCTTAATGCGAAAGTTTAATAATAGTTATAGTATAAATTAGTATAATGGTTGATACAACACATAACATAAGTGCATAGTTTTTATATTTTTGTTTCTTTGATGGTTTCTTCATGGTTTGTATATTTTACGCTAAAATTAATTATTGCTACATCATAGCAAAAAATGCATAAATCTGCAAAATTTTTTAAAATTGCCATGCAAGCAAAAATAGTGTATGATCGCACAATATTTATACAAATCCTAAGGAAAATTAATGACATCATCTATACGCAATATTGCGATCATCGCTCACGTTGATCATGGAAAAACCACCCTAATTGATAATATGTTAAAACAAAGCGGTTTGTTTCGTGAAAATCAGGCTGTTGAAGAGCGTGCTATGGATTCAAACGACCTTGAAAAAGAGCGTGGGATTACGATTTTAGCAAAATGTACTTCAGTAATGTGGAAAGATACCAAGGTCAATATCATAGATACCCCAGGTCACGCAGATTTTGGCGGTGAAGTAGAGCGTATTTTGAGTATGGTTGATGGAGTTGTATTGCTTGTTGATGCTGCTGAAGGCCCAATGCCACAAACTAAATTTGTACTAGGTAAAGCACTAAAACTTGGATTAAAACCAATAGTAGTTATTAATAAAATTGACCGTTCTGACGCAAGATCAGACGAAGTGCTTGACGAAATTTTTGATTTATTTGTATCTCTAGACGCTACTGATGCACAACTAGATTTTCCAGTTATTTATGCCTCAGGTAGAAGTGGTTGGGCGGTTAATGACCTTAACGATCCAAGAGAAAATCTTGATGCCTTATTTGACATGGTATTAGCGCATGTGGAGAAACCTAAATCAGATATAGAAGCACCGTTTTCTATGATTGTTACCACTAGAGAATATGATTCATATTTAGGGCGTATTTTGACTGGTAGAATTGAATCTGGCGTAGCAAAAATCAATATGCCTATTAAAGTTATGTCTCGTGATGGTAAAATAGTTGAGTCTGGTCGTATATCGAAAATGCTTACATTTAAAGGCTTAGAGAGACTACCTGTAGAAGAAGCGGTAGCCGGAGATATTATCGCATTAGCTGGTCTAGAAAAAGCAAACGTTGCTGACACCATCGCCGCTCCAGAAGTAGAAACTCCATTAGAAGCGCAGCCAATAGATCCACCAACATTATCTATGACCTTTTCTATCAACAACTCACCTCTAGCAGGTCGCGAAGGTGACAAGCTTACATCAAGAGTATTACGTGCTCGGTTAATGCGTGAGGTTGAGGGTAATGTCGCAATTAAAATTACAGAAACAGACAAAACTGATGCTTTTAATGTTGCTGGTCGTGGCGAATTGCAGCTAGGAGTTTTGATTGAAACTATGAGACGTGAGGGTTTTGAACTATCTATCAGCAGGCCTTCTGTTCTATTTAAAAACGACCCAGATACCAACGAAAAACTAGAACCGATGGAAGAAGTTCAAATCGATGTAGACTCTGAATATGTAGGTACTGTTGTTGAGTCAATGAATTTACGCAAAGCACAAATGAAAGATATGCGTGAAACAGGTGCTGGAAAAACACGTCTATTATTCATTGCTCCTTCTAGAGGTTTGATAGGTTACCATGGTCCATTTTTAACAGAAACGCGCGGAACAGGCGTTATGAGCCGTATATTCCATTCCTATGGCCCATATACTGGCAAAATTGACGGTAGAAGAAATGGTGTTTTGATTTCAATGGAAGATGGTAAAGCAGTGGCGTATGCCTTATGGAACCTAGAAGATAGAGGGGATATGTTTATAGGCACTGGTGTAGCTTTGTACAAAGGCATGATCATTGGCGAGCATAATCGTGATAATGATTTGGAAATTAACCCAGTCAAAGCTAAGCAATTATCGAATGTACGTGCAAGTGGTAAGGATGAAGCAATTAAATTATCACCACCAAGATTAATGTCTTTAGAGCAAGCATTAGCCTATATTCAAGATGATGAGTTGGTAGAAGTAACACCACAATCTATTCGCTTGCGTAAAATGTACTTAGATCCAAACGAACGCAAGAAAATGTCTAGGCAAGCATAGTCAAATACGATTTTAGTAGTAAAAATCAAAGGTCATTCAGTTACAAAACTGAATGACCTTTTTTATTAGTAATAGTTCTAAATTAAAACAAATTTCAAAACAACCCTAGGATACCAAGGTGTTTTTTAAAAGCTTAAAACAAAGGCATATTAAAAAATTATTTGCTATTAAAGTAGATTAAATTATACTTTAGGTTGTATTTAAGAAATAGATGGTTTAAAAATGATAGAACTTTCAAAACTTGACGCTAAAACAAAAGAATCAATTTTTCTCTTACAGATAGGCACGTTTCTGGAATATTTCGACCTTATGTTATTTGTACATATGGCTGTTATATTAAACGAATTATTTTTTCCTCAATACGACCCTTTTACTACTTCGCTTTTATCCGCATTTGCATTTTGTTCGACATTTGCATTTAAACCCATAGGAGCTTTATTGTTTGGCTATATAGGGGACAAAGTAGGTCGTAAACACACAGTTGTCATCACTACCATGATAATGGCTATTTCATGTTTAATTATGGCGAATGTACCAACTTACGCTCAAATAGGTATAACTGCTTCATGGGTTATCACAATTTGTAGGGCTCTACAAGGCATGTCTTGCATTGGCGAGTCAGTAGGCGCAGAACTCTATACAGCCGAAATGATAAAACCACCATTAAGGTATAGAGCTGTAGGATTAATAGGTTTTGCTGGCGTTGTAGGGATGGTAGCCTCTCTAATAGTAGCTAGGATCGTCCTGGGCCTTGAAATCAGCTGGAGAATCATTTTCTGGATTGGCGCACTAATTGCATTAATCGGGTCAGTTGCTAGAGTAACCTTGCGTGAATCTCCAGAGTTTAGTGATGCAAAACGTAAAATGCAACAAGCTCTATTGGCTTCTAAAAACAATGGCTTAAGCAAGGCTGCTAACTTGTTGTTACCTCTTAATAGGTATATTGATGAAAAAGTATGTCAAAAAACCTCGCTAGCTTACTTCATGGTATTTTGTGGTTGGCCCTTTTGTTTTTATTTTTCATATGTATATTGCGGGGGTATTCTTAAAAATCAATTTTCCTATACGAAAGAGGCTTTAATTAATCATAATTTGATAGTATCTTTATTTAATTTGGTTGGTCTATTTATATTCATCTGGCTAACGAAAAGAATACATCCCTTAGTCATTTTAAAATGGAAATTAGTAGTTTATATTCCTTTTATATGCATCGTGCCATGGCTACTTTCAAATGCCACGTCAGCAACAACTATTTTTGTTATTCAAGTTTTTGGTGTAGTATTTGGTAACTCTACTATCCCTGCAAAAGCCATATTTTTAATGCATTTTCCAGTATTTAAAAGGTTCCGCTATGCAAGTTTTATTACAGCTATGTCACATATATTACTGTATATAATAACATCATTTGGGCTAGTCTATGCTGTTAGTTATTTTGGTAATTATGGGATATTATTTATTTCTTTGCCAGCTACAACCTGTTTCTTTCTAGGGATTTTGTATTTCATAAAATTAGAAAAAGAAATAGGTAATTATCCTTTAGAATATAAAGACAATAAAGAAAAAATAATTATACAAGAATTTTAGATCTACTAGATTCTACGCTTTTTGTATTATACGTGTGGATTCTGTTTTAATCAATTCCACGCCGGGTTGATTGAAAGGGTTTAGTTGCATCATATGTCCTAAAATTATTACTTCAAGCATAGAATGCATTACAAGCTCGCCTATAGTGCGTGCTGAAAGTGCATTTAGTATAATACTCCTAGTTGGGGCACCGATTTTATTTAAAGCGCTTAGGGTCGCATCGAAATTAGCTCTGTTAATATCATCTAGGTTTTTATTAGCGATATATCCAAGTTCTTGAAAATTGGCAGTAGAAAGAATGGTATGGTTGTTTTTAGTGCAAAATAAACTATATAATTTATCTTGTGGCCCTTCTAAGTAAAGCTGTAGCATACTATGTTGATCATTGGGTCCAAGGCCTTTAATAGGTGTAATGCCTTTCCCATCCTTACCAAGAGATTCAGCTATAATTTGAGAGTACCACTCTAGAAATACATTAAATTGCTGTAAATATCCGAGACTGACAGAGATAGGTTTTTGCATACTGTAAATTGCAGAGGCTGATAATGCTGCTTGGCTTGTTGATTTATTATTATAAAAATCTTCTAAAACTGAATTTGCACCTGCAATATATTCTTGTACATTGATACCAGCTATTTGCGCTGGTAATGTAGTTACATTAGTTAGGCCGGAATATCTGCCGCTAATATTTGCAGTATGCTCGATCAATGTTGCATCAATTTTATTAGCTACGTTTTTTAGGTTCCCAGAGTGCAAGTTCGTAATAAAGTAGAAATGTTTACCGATAGGCGTAATTTCTTTTTTAATAAACTCAGCTATTATCACACCAACGAGAGATATGGTTTCTAGGGTTTGTCCAGAATTGCTAATTGCTAATATAGCGCAATTTTTTAGCTCTATACGTGATAATAAATTACCCAAGAATATTGGATCAGTATTGCTAAGAAAATGTATTTTTATGGTATTAGTTTTAGTTGAGCAGAGTGAGATTAATGTTTCAGGATTAAGAACAGCCCCACCCATACCAATAACGATTAGATCAGTAAAATTTTCATTGATCTCTTGAGCATAAGATTCAACAAGTTTAGCTTGCTCTAAGGAATATTGAATAGAAAATATTTTGTATAACGGGTCTTTGGATTGAATCGCTGAAATTATTTCATCAGAAGCGATATGCGCTGCATTTTTTGCGGCTTCATATGCAGAATTAGTAAAATCAAAATTTGAGTATTTTATTTCAATGCTTCTCATTGCAAAAACCTATAGGACTGATGCATAATAAAACTAATATGAGCAGCTTACTCTTAAGCCTTTTCAATGTCTATAGTTTTAAGTTAGGCTTTTTTCGCTTCAGATTCCAATAATAATGGTATACCTTCAACTATTGGATAGATAAGACCAGCCTTTTTGCTTAACAACACACTATTCTCGCGATCATATTCAAGAGCCTCACCAGATACTGGGCAAGTTAATAATGCCAGAAAATCAGCAGATAATTCCATAATATTGATAAAGGTTATTTAAAATAAATAAAGATAATATAGAAAATTAACCTAAATGTTTAGCGCTTCCCCAAGGAAGGACTTTACCATTTTGGTCAACAACTACTTCGCCAGAATCTTCATATTCAGCAGCAAAAAATGATTGTCTATCAGCAATAACTTTTACCGGCTTGATTTTTTTGCCGTTGTGGAAAAATTCTTTTGCCTGGCCTCTGCCTTCTGGGTTATTCTTTGAGGCTATTTTTGCTTTGCCCATAATGTCCTGTCTAAATGAAATATTTAATTAGCCGAAATAATACGTATTTTTACAGCGCTAGTCAAGAAAAAAGTTTTCCTAGTCCACTGCGCATCATTGACTTTGGATCCATCTTTGCAGCTTTTTTCATCATAGTACTAATTTGTTTGAATTGTTTGAGCAATGTGTTTATTTGTTGAACTGTGGTACCAGAGCCTGTGGCTATTCTTTTTCTACGGGAGGCGTTTAATATATCTGGGTTACGTCGTTCTTTTTTTGTCATTGATAATACAATAGACACTTGTGTATTAAGCATTTTATCATTTGCACCTGCGTCACCAATTTTGTCAGAGAATTTTGACATACCAGGGATCATACTCATCATACTACCAAAGCCGCCTAATTTCTTTATAGTTTTGATTTGTGATATATAATCATCAAGATCAAATTTACCTTTTTTAAGTCTTGCGGCAGTTTTCTCTGCTTCTTTTTGATCGATTACGCTAGCAGCTTTTTCAACTAACGAAACTATATCTCCCATGTCAAGAATACGCGATGCAATACGTTTAGCATCGAATTCTTCGAAGTCAGCAGGTTTCTCTCCAGTGCTCAGAAATTTAATTGGTTTTCCAGTTACATGACGCACGCTTAATGCTGCTCCGCCACGGGAATCACCATCAATTCTAGAAAGTACAACCCCAGTAATTGTGAGTTTTTCATTAAAAGTACTGGCGACAGTAACTGCATCTTGCCCAATCATAGAGTCAATAACTAACAAAGTCTCAGTCGGAGCAACCATCTTTTTGATAGTTGAAACTTCGCTAATCATTTCCTCGTCTATATGCAAACGACCCGCACTATCATAAATAACGATATCATATCCGGATAGTTTAGCTTCTTTCAACGCCCTGTTAGTAATTTCCAAAGGCTTCTGTCCTTTTATTATCTCAAGGGAGTCAACTTCTATATCATTCGCTAAAACTTGCAATTGATCTTGTGCAGCTGGTCTGTACGTATCCAGAGATACTAGTAGGACTTTTTTATTTTGCTTTTTAAGTCTCAATGCTAGCTTGGCACTGGCTGTAGTTTTACCACTACCTTGCAGGCCAACAATCAAGATATTTGCGGGCGGGGTGCTACTAAGGTTTAGTTTTGCTTCGGTCGCATCTGGGGCCAGTAGATTGATGATCTCGTCATTAATAATCTTAATAATCATTTGAGCCGGAGATATTGATTTGACAATCTCCTGCCCCTGAGCTTTCTCTTTGACGCTAGCAATAAACTCACGCACCACTGGCAAGGCAACGTCAGCCTCAAGTAAAGCAATACGTATGTCGCGCATTGAGGCGTCGATTTGACCTTCAGTTAGGGTACCAGTGCTTTTGATTTTGTCAAAAATCTTGGTAAGATTTTGTGTTAGTGTTTGAAACATATGATTTTTAGCGGTATATTTATAGTCTAGCAGGATATGCGAAAATAATGATAAATTCAAGTGATACCTATGATAGGCATTGATCCAAAGATACAAGGTGTTTCTAGCGCCTCTAAATTAAAAAAACTTTCAAAAAAAGATCAAGATAAAACTATTAAGTTTTCTACAGAAAAAAAGGCCCAGGGTACTAGCTCTGGAGAGGCTTCAGCAGGTGTTGCAGATATTAGTGGCATGCTATTTTTACAAGAAATTGATCAATATGCCGAAGATCAACAAAATCTTGAAGAATTTAGCAAAAAAGCTTTTAATACACTGAAAAATTTACAATTAGATCTTCTTAGCGGACAAATAGAAAGCAGGCATTTGCATAACTTAAAAGATGCATTAGCAAGTAATAAATTTGTCCTTAACACACCTGAACTTGCGTCTATATCCGAAGAAATTAAATTGCGTATAGAGGTTGAAGTGGCAAAAATTGAAGCACATAAATCTCATTAATACTAATTATTTATTAATTAATTAACTAAGTTCTTGCGCGCCCATTTTTTTTATAGTACGCTTAATAGTTGTATTAATTATTGAAGATGTAATAAATATGCCTACAAAAGATAATTCTGGTAAAAATAATCCTGGTAAAGCTCTATGGAAAGCATTGAGCTGGAAAAAATCAAGTAAAGATCATGAAGGTAGTAATATACAAGATTCCAGCGAAGAAGAGTATAGCAGTAGCGAAGAAAGTAGTAGTGAAGAAAGCAGCCTAGCAGAAAGTAATATCGTTCATTCTAAAGGAGCTTCTGCTCCCGAACTTACTCGTCCAGAGTCTATAAAAATTCACAAAAACAATGGAAATTCTGCCCCTGAACTTACTAGTACAGAATCTGTAAAAATTTATAAAACTAGTTCTTATGAAGAATTGCCACGAGAGTCAGTAACATGCTTGGTGCACAGTACTATTTGTGGGGCATTAAAGAATAGCATGCAATTTTCTTGCAACTTTTTTGAAGAGGGTTTTCATCAGTCACCTCCTGCAGAAAAAACAGAATCAGCTCCCCTCGCTGGCGAAGACTCGCTGTAAGCAACAAAAGTGTTCAAGACTTCCTAAGCAATATAAAGGCGATTGTCGTTGCTCCTAATATATAGCAATAATATACTTGTCCAATAACAGATAGTGGTGATATATGGGCTACTGCGCATACTAGTAAAATTTGTGCTCCATAAGGAATAATTCCTTGTATCACACATGAAAAAATATCGAGCCAAGCCGCGCTTTCATGTGGCTTAATCTTATATTTAGTAGCAATTTCTTTTGCAATCTCACCAGAAAATATAATAGCCACAACATTATTAGCTAATAATATATCAAACAATGATACTAACACTGCTATAAGGATCTCCGCCGCCTTTTTACCAGCATTTTTGGGCAATAGTTTTGAAATTTTTTCAGCGAATTCTTTTGAATTTTGGTTGGATAGGCCAGAAAGAGCGCCTATTAAAATTGAAAGTAACATTATTTCATGCATGTCATGAAATCCTTCTGAAATATTTTGCGCAAACAGCATGACACTATATTCGCCGTAAATTATTCCAATGATACCAGAAAATCCTAATGATATTACTAAAACAATAAATACGTTTATCCCAAGTGTAGCAAATAATATCAAGAATAAATAAGGTGTTATTAAAATTAGGGAATAAGGGCGATCAATTATATCAATC
Source organism: uncultured Rickettsiaceae bacterium (assembly GCA_905479885.1). Classification (GTDB taxonomy): domain Bacteria; phylum Pseudomonadota; class Alphaproteobacteria; order Rickettsiales; family Rickettsiaceae; genus Megaera_A. The sequence continues at coordinate 19,351 of CAJQOE010000013.1, forward strand.
TCAGGCGCTTTGGCGAAAGAAAGAATAGTAATAGTAAAAAATGCAGCCACTAATGCTACTTTAATATTCAGCTTTAGTTTTTCTTTTAAATTAGCTTTTTGTGAAGCTATAGAGGCTATAGTAGTATCTGATATAATTGACATATTATCACCAAACATAGCACCACCAACTAAAGTAGCAGCCCCAAGTTCAATAGGGAACGCTCCATTTTTAGCAAGTTCAGTAACTAGGCTTGCGAGCGCAGCGATAGTACCCATGGATGTACCAATAGCTGTAGATATTAAGGCACTAGTAACAAATACACCAATGAGTAAAAAACTTTCTGGTGTCACTGTTAAAGCAAAATTCACTGTTGACTCCACGCTGCCAATCGACTTAGTAACGCTACTGAGCGCGCCTGCTAATAAAAAAATAATACACATAGTTATGATATCTGGGTGCCTAGCTCCATTAAGAAAGCTATGCATGGTGTCCTTGGTATCCTTTTTATGCATTATCCAGGCAACTACTAAAGACGGTAAAATAGCAGCGGTGGGTGGTATTTTATAAAATGCATTTTCAATGCCGTGCAGAGAATAGTAAACTCCCGAGCCAAAAAATATACCTACAAAAAGCAGAATAGGAATAAAATTGATAAAGATTGTCATGATATTTTACCAACATTATTAACGATACTTATTTGTATTTGATACATCTACAAGCTAAATTTAGTGGGTTATTATTTTGTATGTAATGTCGACTATTCTACCTTTCTAAATACAAAAAGGTCAAGTGCTGTTTATTGGCTGTAGTTTTTGGTACAATATTATATGCATTAAAAACCAGAACCCATGGATAGATTACCTAAATGCTTTGGTAATTGGTATACCATCTATATAAGGTTTCATCGAGGCAAAGAAAAAAGGGTGGCAAACAATAATATACCTGCTATTCCTAGACATAAGAATGGTTCACTAAGCTTCTTTGTTATATTTTTATTATCAAGAGGTCGTGTAACTGCCCTGTAAAAAAACCGCTTTCTCTAACAAATTCACCTACAATTTTAAATCCAGCCTTTTGATAAACGTGCTTAGCGCGTGGATTGCTTCTATGTGGATCAATAAAAAATGCCCCAACGCTAGGATCTATGTTTTTCTTAAAATATTTTATAAACTCTTTTAATACTGGCGCTGCTAGCCCTTGGGCCAAATAAGTTTTGTTACCAATACAAAAATCCAAGCTATAAGTTATTTGGTCCCGCAATATATAATCCCTATGAATGTAAGAATCACTCTCTATTCTAGAAGTCATAATCATACAAAATATATCATTATCAATGGCACCAAGCCAATATGAATAAATCCCATCATGATAAGGCCTGATCTTTCTCTCTTCTGCAAAATGCTTTATATCGTCATGGTTTTCTTTGGAATTATCCCAAAATTCCTGTATATGAGGCTTTTTTAGCCAGTTCAATACCACCGAAACATCGCTAGAATCAAGCTTACGAAATGAAAACTCCATAACTAATAACCATTTTGAACATGATAAGATCCAGAGAGCAAGCCTCCGCGCTTCCTGTTGCCGGTAAAAATATTTCCTATTAATGGTATAGAACCTACTACTGAACTGATCCCATACAGCTCGGGAGTAACGTGACCTTTAATATCAATTAGCCTGTTTTTAATATCAATATTGCCCTTAAGCGTAAAATCAAAATAAGGCCCTTCTGCCGCGCTATCTTTAATAGACAGAATATCATTAGCAAAACTGAACTTACCCGTCATACCAGAAAATACTATATCCTTATTACCACTAATCATATTAAGGAAGCCTGGCAGAGAAACAAAAGAAGCCAATCTACTCATAGTGGGTGTATCGCTTAATACAAAACGCTCAAAGGCAAAGCTACCATCTAAAATAGGGATAATTTCTCCAGACTTCACCTCCTTGCGGCTAGTATTAATATTTAAAACAAGATTACCTGATTTCATGTCATCATATGCCCCTAGGCCTCGTAATAATGCTCCTGCGTTACTGCATTTAATCAACCAATCTTCATTATTGCCATTTGCTGTAAGTAGCATCTCGATAGATCTGCTGCCTATTTTAGAGTCTATATACCCTGAATAACAACGATCTTTATCGCACTCAAACATCATTTTCAAATCATCCAGCCAAATATTATTTTTTAGCCGAACTTTAGCTACATTTAAACGTACTTTGGCTGAACCATCATCTCTTTCCTTCTCAAGAAATTGAAGCATATCAGCATCAGATAAATCTAAAGTTTTTCCTTTTAAATCTGCAGTAATCAAATCCTTGTGAATTGAAATATTTGCTGATAAATCTGTTTCTTTGGTCTTAATTTCTTTGATATGCGCTTGCAGTGATTCATTTTTAATTATAACGTCTGCATTAACATTGAGGCCGCCATCGCCAGTAATAGCAAAATCCAACACCCCACTTGTTGGATCCTCGAATATGCCATTTACAATAATCCGAGCATGTTCATTCTTCTTTTTACGAATTCCTAATTTATCAAAATATAAATCTAGATTTGAAATGTCAGAATTTACCGATATCACACCCTGTGAATCTTTATTTATATATTGAACGTCTACAATCGAATCGCCTCCAAGTAGACTTACAAAAGCAATTTTAGTATTTCTATTTCCATTAGCGAGCCGAGTTTTAAAGCGTGTTTTAATATCTAATTTATGAGAAAATTCTGATTCATCCGTAATATTATATATAAAATTCAAATCACTATTAAATCCATTAATCTTGCCTTCGCCACTTAAAATCACCTGATCACCGTTAAATAAACCAGAAAGTTTCGCCTTCCTGAGCAACGCATTATCTTTAAATACATTTAAAGACGAATTGGGTATTTGAGCTGTTATATTATATATATTTTGAGTACCAGGCTTGAGTGGTATTTTAATATCAACATCTATGTCTACTTTTCCTTTTATTTTTCGTAAGTCGATATTGGCTTTAGCCATTGATTGATGGTTACTATCGGAAATAAACTCTGTTAAGCTTTTAGCAGGCCCAGCCCCTCTTATATTTACTATTAACACGGTATTATCCAGACCTTGCCAATCCATTGCAACCAGTCCATCTGACAACAAAATATCAGACGAATATGCGCTATTAATATTAAAGTTAATATTTGAGCCCTGAATATCAACATCAACATCCATGTCTTTTATCATGGGGTATTCTTCTGCATAAGTAAGATCTAATTTACTTATTTTTACTTTTCCCAACAAAGTTTTTTCTGCATTTTGATCAAAGAAAATCGTGCCATTTTTAATATGTCCTGCCTTAATAAATTCATTTAAAAAAGTGAGTAATTTATTATCTGGCAATATTCTATCCAACACCTTATAAAACATAATTGGTATATCATTCATCTCTATTTTAAGAGTAGATTTACCTGTTTCCAAGGTGGTTACGTTAAGATAAGTAGATTTACCAAAATTTAAAGAGCAATCAAGCGCTTGGCCCGCCTTTGAAGCACTATATTTACCATTAAAATTTCCTGTTTCTAGTGGTTTATGGTTAATATCACTTATATTAGGTATTTGAATATTTGATAAATTCCACTCGTAACTTTTATCTGATTTCAGCAAAAATCTAGTAAGCTTACTTGCTAATTCAACTTCAAGAAATTTG
>CAJQOE010000014.1 GCA_905479885.1 uncultured Rickettsiaceae bacterium
AGCAGAGCTAATTTTTTTCAGTTTTATATAAAAAATAATGTCTGGCAGCCGTTAATTTTTTAAAGTTTTTTCAAAAAGCGTCCTTTTCGTTCAGACACTAAATAGCAAAAACATAATTTTTAGCAAAAACATTACCTATGATCAGAAAATTAACTTTACTCATTTTGATATCCAATGCTATTACAGGCTGCGTTCCATCAATACCAGTTGCCGATCCTTCAAGCACACAATCTTCACATGAGCGATCACAAAGAAAAATGCATGAACAAGCAACACATATACAAAAAGGTATAGAGAGCAGTCTACCAAAACAAAGTAAGAGTTTTCCACCATCCTCACCATATGACGAATCCCCAATATGGTAATTATTCTTTATATACCAAAACCTTATACTGACTGGTTTTTCCGGCGACTATCTCTAAATTTTGTTTAGCTACTCCCCATTCTTTAGCTAAAAAATCAATAATCATTTTATTAGCTTTACCTTGTTCTGGAATAGCTCTAATTGAAATTTTTAGATATTTTTTTTCGCCTAATTCTAATTCTCCATCTATGGCGTTGCGCTTGGCACCAGCCTTGACTTTTAAAAAAATTTTACCCCTTGTTTGAGAGCTAATATTATAAAATTTTCTTTTATTTTCATCCATAGGCTTGCCATTTTGCACTTTTTGCTCTATAATTTTTACACTTATTAATAAGTCAGATATTTATATAATTATAGTGAGTTATTATGAATAAGCTTTGTTATTTATTTTTTCTATTATTAGCTAGTGTTTCTTTCTCAGCTTTTGCTGGTATTGATCCTGAGTTGCTAGAATCTAAAAAATGTTCTAATATGTTTGCATATTTTGAAGCAAGATACAAGTTACCACAACACACTCTACACTCTATATCACTACAAGAAACACAAAAAGCACATTCAACGCATAAAATAGCGCTAGTTTGGCCATGGACAATTAATGCAAATGGCAAAGGCTATCATTTTGAAACGAAAGATAAAGCTCTTGCCTTCGCGCGCGCGCAAATCGCCGCTGGTAATAAAAGCATAGATGTTGGCTGTATGCAAATTAATTTAAAATATCACCCAGATGCATTTGCATCTTTAGAGCAAGCTTTTTCTCCTAGAAATAACATTGCCTACGGAGCAAAATTTTTAAAAGACCATTACAATAAAGCAGGTAGTTGGAACAAAGCTATTGGTCGCTACCACTCAGGTGAACAAAGCAAAGCAGCAAGATATCAAGCTAGTGTTAGTAAGCTTAGTGATGAAATGTTAAGTTACAAACAAAAATTAAAAAACATTGCTTATAACAATCAACACCAGAGCAAGACTGCTACAAAAAAAATCAAAGCAACCTCTAATACTAATAGGCGTGATATCAACGTACAGGTAAATGTTGGTACTATACAAGATAATAATTGGTTCCGCAAAGTACACTAATCTAAATTACCATGTTATGTTCGACTTAAAAAAACTAGAACGAAAAAAAGAGAAGTCTAAGCAGCAAATTCAAAACTCCTCTTTTTTTCAATTCATCAATGAAGATTTGATTGATCGCATACAACCAATAAATAGAGATTTTAAAGAAATATTGATTATCAAGCCTTCAATCGAGAGCTTATTAAGTTTATCCCTAAAAAAGCAGTACCCTAAGCACAACCTCACTATTATCCACCAATATACTGACCTACCGCACAATAAATTTGACCTAATTATTTTTCCTATGGGACTACATTGGGTTAATGATGTACAAAGCTTTTTGCACACTGCTTATCAAGCATTACAAAAAGACGGTATCTTACTTAGCAACTTCCCTGGAGGGGGGAGTTTAAATAAATTACGCTATAAATTAATAGAAGCGGAGTCCACAAATTCTAAAGCTCACACACCACATATTTCTCCTTTTATACAATTTGAACAAGTCGTACCATTGCTACAGCAAGCTGGCTTTGCAGAAAATATTATTGACATGGAGATATTAGAATTAGAGCATGACTCTGCTTTGTCCTTGATGAAAATTCTACAAAACATTGGAGAATCTAATGCGCTACAATGCAGTATTTCATACTCTATAAACAAGAATATGTATCAGGAATTAAAACAACCTACTGCTCCATCATTCACTGACCAAATTAATCTCATAACTTTTGTTTCTAGCCCGACAAAAAGCAGCATAAAACTTAAATCTGAATATTTTCACGGATGACAAAAAAGCTGCATTGTTAATATGCCTTTTGCTTGTATATTTCTTATTCTTTATGCTATCATCTAACGATTGAAATTTACCGACAAGAGATTGGACTATGCAAGAATTTGATTTAGTAGTAATTGGTGGTGGCCCTGGCGGCTATACTGGCGCGATAAGAGCAGCACAGCTAGGAATGAAAGTAGCTTGCATCGAAAAACGCAAAACCCTAGGTGGAACTTGCCTTAATGTTGGTTGCATTCCATCGAAAGCTTTATTAAATTTCTCAGAAAAATACGAAGAAGCACGTGAGCATTTTTCAGAGATTGGTATAAAAACTAGCGTCAAGTTGGATTTAAAAAAAATGCTATCCAAAAAAGATACTGTGGTTAGTGATCTATGCAAAGGCATAGAAGGACTTTTTGCTAAAAACAAAATAACTAAAATCACAGGTGTAGGAAAAATTTTAGACAGCAACACCATCGAGGTAAGTGACGGGGCAAAAACAAATAAAATCAAGGCTAAAAATATATTAATTGCTACTGGCTCTGAAGTTGTTGACATTCCTGGTGTGACTGTAGATGAAAAATCAATTGTATCTTCAACTGGTGCATTATCACTTGCAAACATACCGAAAGAACTAGTGGTTATTGGTGGTGGATATATCGGCCTTGAACTTGGCTCTGTTTGGAAACGGCTTGGCAGCAAAGTCACCGTCATAGAATTTGCAGACCGCATTGTACCTGCTCTAGATAACGAAATAGGCAAATCATTTCATAAAATATTAGAAAAACAAGGATTCAAATTTATGCTCAGCACAAAAGTGCTAAAAGCAGAAAAGAAGTTAGGAAAAATTTCTCTAACTATAGCTGGAGTTGGCGATAATAAAGAATCAAAAATATCTTGCGATACTGTTTTGGTATCTGTTGGTAGAAAACCAAATTCCGAAGGCTTAGGGGCTACAGAAGCTGGCATTACTATAGATGAGCGTGGATGTATTAATATCAACGATCATTTTCAAACGAGTATTCCCAATATTTATGCTATTGGTGACGTCGTACGCGGGCCAATGCTAGCTCATAAAGCTGAAGAAGAAGCTGTAGCTGCTGTAGAAATTATGAATGGACAAGCTGGGCATGTAAATTACAATTTAATCCCTGGCGTGGTCTATACATGGCCAGAAGTTGCATCTGTAGGCGCTACTGAAGAAGATCTTAAAAAAACCAACGTTGATTATAAAGTTGGAAAGTTTCCTTTCCTAGCTAACAGCCGAGCACGTAGTGTTGGCAATACTGACGGCATGGTAAAATTACTAGCTTGCGCTAAAACGGACAGAGTCTTAGGAGCTCATATTATTGGCCCAGATGCTGGTACTTTAATAGCTGAAGTAGTTGCTTATATGGAATTTGGCGGCGCAGCAGAAGATATTGCACGCACATGTCATGCGCATCCAACACTAAACGAGGCCATAAAAGAAGCAGCTTTGGCTGTGGATAAACGTACTATTAATATATAATAAGTGCATTGCCTGTTGTATACGCACTTGTATACAACAGGCAAACCAGTCTTTCTCTTAATTTAAGTTATAAAGACTCTACTACAATATCACCAGAAAGTTCGGCTGTAATCATTTCTTCAGTATGATTTAATTCATATAATTGCAATAAAGACTCTGCATTTTCTATTTTAGTAAATGAGTTATACATTTTTACAAATAAATCTTCCTGTTCAGCAAACTCTACCTTTACTGCTTCAATGCTCAAGCCTTTTTTAATAATAACTAGTGTCTGAACGAAAAGGCTTGAAGGTATTATATTTACTGACATACAGGGCATCTTTGTACTACGAGTTTTGAGTCAAATATGTTATAATCGAGGTATTAAACCTTTGAAGGTGGCGTAAGTTGGTTACTCTCCTA
>CAJQOE010000015.1 GCA_905479885.1 uncultured Rickettsiaceae bacterium
TTCCTATTCTTGCTATTAATTTGGTTCTTAAATAAATGATAAAACATGATAAATCGATAATATGAGGCAGAGCCCATAAATCGAGAGAACCCGAATAGGAAGCAGTTCTTAAACATGTTTAAAGCTGAACTCATTTATAAACTTCTAGCAAATTACAATCTGACCAAGTTTAACGCATATCTAACTCAGAGTCAAGTTAGAGCAAAAAAACCTGATTGTTTCAAACATCACTAATTGTAAAGCTAAAACTATCAGGTTAATTTATTTAACTATCGGTGTGAGCACCAGCAACTTCGCCAAGCAATAGTTCCAATGACTCAGGATCTTCTTCTATAACTAGCACAGAAAATCCAGTCAACGCATTAATAGGGAAGGTTGACTATATGCTTTACTACCTATTGTCATCACATCTCTATTCACGAGATAATTCATAAAATACTCCGCACCTCTTTATATAATATATTTCCTTTCTTATTTACTAAAAACAAATCTCACTTAACTAACTTATAATATCAATGACCTTGCTTCATTTTATCTTTAACAACTTTACGATAATGCTCTTTAATAGATGTAAGGGAATATTCGCCTTCATACTCGGAACCTAAATTAGCAATTTTCTCCAAGTAAAAATTCATCTGATCCATTTCTTCATCTAAATTTACAGAAATATCCTCTAGAGCAGACTCCTTTAATTCCGCAACTGGATCTAAATGCGACATAATTTCTTGCTTAGTATTAGTGATGAAAGCCCGCATTTCCCTAAATTTTCTTATAATTTTAGGGAAATCCTCGGGCTTGGCTACTAAAAACCCAACAATCACTACTACTAAAAGCTCAAATAATGACATACTTAAAGATTAAGCCAGTTTTTTATGTTTATATTTAGGATTTTTTGTGTCCTCGCCAACAATATTAATCATATAATTATGATAATCTTCATAGTTACCTTCAAACCAAGTGGCACTTCCATCTTTATCATAGGATATAATGTGAGTAGCAATCCTGTCTAGAAACCAACGATCGTGACTAATCACAAACACACAGCCCGCAAACTCTAAAATCGCATCTTCTAAAGCCCTAAGCGTATCAACATCTAAATCATTTGAAGGTTCATCAAGAAGAATAACGTTAGCACCTTCCTTCAACAACTTTGCTAAATGCACTCTATTACGCTCCCCTCCTGATAATTGTCCAACCTTTTTTTGTTGCTGTGCTCCTTTAAAATTAAACGCAGAACAATATGCCCTACTTTTTACAGATAGATCGCCAAGTTCTAAAACCTCCAGACCTTCAGAAATCTCTTCCCACACGTTCTTATTATCATCTAAATGATCTCTTGACTGGTCAACGTAACCAAGCTTTACAGTATCACCAATATTAATGCTACCAGCATCTGGCTCTATTTTTCCTGTTATCATATTAAATAACGTTGATTTACCAGCACCATTTGGCCCAACGATTCCTACAATTGCACCAGGAGGAACTCTGAAACTAAAATCTTGGAGCAAATCACGACCAGCAAACTGTTTTGATAAATTACTCACCTCGATAACTAGATCACCTAACCTTGGACCGTTTGGCACAATAATTTGAGCAACACCATTGCTATCATCGCGCTTCTTATTTAACAATTCTTGATAAGCATTAATCCTAGCCTTACTCTTTGCTTGACGCGCTTTTGGTGATTGTTGAACCCACTCTAACTCACGCTTTAACTGCTTCGAGCGATCATCATCCTCTTTATCTTCACCAGCTAATTTTTCTTGCTTTTGTTTTAACCATGCAGAATAATTTGAATGCCAAGGCACACAAGCGCCGCGATCAATTTCTAATATCCATTCAGCAACATTATCTAAAAAATAACGATCGTGCGTAATGGCTACCACAGTACCTTTATAATTCTTTAAATAATTCTCAAGCCATGAAACGGACTCTGCATCCAAGTGGTTTGTTGGTTCATCTAGTAAAATCATACCAGGGTTTTCGAGCAATAATTTGCATAAAGCTACTCGTCTTTTTTCACCACCAGAAATTTTAGTTACATCAGCATCCTTTGGTGGACAACGTAATGCACTCATCGCCATGTCTATTTCTCTTTCAATACTCCAACCATCACAAGCATCGATTTTTTCTTGTAAATCACCCTGCCGAATAAGTAAATCATTCATCTCATCATCAGTCATTTCCTCAGCAAACTTAGCACTTACTTCGTTAAACTCATCAATTAACGCCTTCTTTTCTGCCAGGCCATCCATAATGTTTTCAAATACATTTTTACTTGGATCTAGGTGCGGCTCTTGAGGCAAATAACCAACTTTAACCCCATCCGCAATAAATGCCTCACCCTCATATTCTTTATCAAGACCAGCCATAATCTTCAATAATGTTGACTTACCTGCACCATTATGGCCAATAATACCAATCTTTGCACCAGGCAAAAATGATAGCCAAGTTTCTTTTAAAATTTGCTTACCGTTGATAGCCTTACTTAGGCCCTTCATTACATACGTGTACTGATATGACATTCTTTTTCCTTAATAATATTAAAATTAAATTTTCATCCCTGATTTTGCCCAATCCTGATTAAATTTCTCTAGCCCCTTATCTGTCAAAGGATGAGAAACTAATTCCGACATAAGCTTTGCAGGAATAGTTGCAACATCGGCTCCATATAACGCAGCCTCTGTAACATGTTGAATTGTTCTAATTGAAGCTGCTAATATTTTTGTTTTAAATTCATAATTATCATAAATTGTACAAATTTCAGAAATTAGCTGCATACCGTCTTCACCAATATCATCTAGCCTTCCAACAAATGGAGAAATATAGGTAGCGCCAACCTTAGCTGCCAGCAGAGCCTGACTAGCAGAAAAACATAAAGTCATATTTACTTTATGACCTCTATCTGTGAAATATTTACAAGCCCTTAAACCATCCCAAGTTACTGGAAGTTTTATAACTATATTTTCTGCAAGCGCAACAATTTTATCTCCTTCTGCAGCCATAGTTTTAAAATCGTTAGATGCCACTTCAATACTCACATCCCCCTTAACTAAAGCACAAATTTTTTCTACCGTATCATAAAAACTTGCCTTAGACGACGCCATCAATGATGGGTTAGTAGTAATACCATCGATAAAAGCACTATATTTTTCAATTTCTGCACTATCAATACTATCTAAAAATAATTCCATAAATTAATTAAACCTTGTTAAAATTGAATCCAACTCTTCCAAATTGCTGTAATGAAATGATATCTTACCGCCATTCCAAGAATTTTCAACAACAACTTTAACACCAAATTTTTCACTTAATGACTGACCTAGCATTATTATATCTTCATCTATAGGCTGTTCTTCTTTGACTGACTCTTTATTATTACGTGTTGTTTTACGCTTGCTGCCAGCTAGTTCTTCTGCTTGTCGTACATTTAAATCATTGGCAATAATCTTTGCAGCTAATGTTTCAGCATTTTCTAAACCAATCAAACACCTAGCATGACCCATACTAAGCTGACCATTATTAATCATCATTTTTATAGAATCAGGCAAATTGTTTAAACGCAATAAATTAGCAACATGACTCCTGCTTTTACCAACAGCAACAGCAAGCTCGCTATGACTATATCCATAATTTTGCACTAATTGCTGAAAACCTTCTGCCTCTTCAATAGCAGTTAATTCTTGCCGCTGTATATTTTCAATCAAAGCAATTTCAAGGATATCCTTCTGACTTAATTCCTTAACTACAACTGGAACGGATTGTAAACCAGCAAGCTTACAAGCCCTAAATCTACGCTCACCAGCAATAATCTGATATTTTCCACCTGCAATCTTGTTAACAATAATAGGTTGTACCACACCATGGCTTACTATAGAGCCTGCTAACTCTTTAATTTTTTCCTCATCAAAATGTTTTCTTGGTTGGTTTGTGTTAGCCTCTATCAAAGCTATATCAATATTATTACTAGCTTGCGTAAATTCTATTGGCACTATCTCTTCCTTCAACAAAGAAGATAAACCTCTACCCAGGGCTTTATTTCTCATATCTCTTCCTATTTTATTAATTGATGCTCTTCTTTAGCGATTATTTCTTTAGCTAAGCTTATATATGCCAGCGAACCAGAACATTTATGATCATATATTATTACAGATTTTCCATGCGATGGCGCTTCAGACACTCTAACATTCCTAGGAATAGTGACATTATACACCATATCTCCCAAACAGGAGCGTACATCTTTCTCTACCTGCTCCGTCAAACGGTTTCTTTTATCGTACATAGTAAACAAAATACCTCCAACCTTAATCTGGGGATTTAGTTTTTTTTCTACTATCTCAATGGTTTTCAACAAATGGCTTAGACCTTCTAACGAATAAAAATCGCAAAGCATCGGGATTATTACTTCGTTACTAGCCACGAGAGCATTAAGGGTCAATAAATTTAATGAAGGCGGGCAGTCTATTATAACATAATCATAAGCCTCAGAGACCTGAGATAAAAGATTTTTAAGAATCAGTTCATGATCCTCTTTGTCCAATAACTCTACTTCAATAGCTGCTAAATTAGTATTTGAAGTAATAATAGATAAATCAGGGATTTCAGTAGAATAAATTGCTTTATCTATAGAAGACAATCCACAAAATAAATGATATGCAGTAACCTTGCGCTGCTCCTGTCTAATTCCTAACCCACTACTAGTATTGCCTTGGGAATCAAGGTCAATCAAAAGCACCTTCTTATCCATCACCGCAAATATTGTAGCCAAATTTACAGCAGTTGTTGTTTTACCAACTCCGCCTTTTTGGTTCACGATAGATATGATTTTTGCGCTCATGGAATATGCTTTACGTCCGTAATTTCTAAAATTTTACCGTAATCAGACGTGATGCTATCATGAACTTTGCTATTAAACAACCAATGTTTCTTAGCTTGAGAAATTTCTTCCTGATATTTCTCACCTTTATGTAATAAATACTTATGCGCCACCTCTACGCCTTGAGTAAGAGCAAGTATTTTATCAAGGTCTGCAAAAGCACGTGAGGTAACGATATCACATCTTAAACCTACAATTTTCTCAAGCCGCTCGTTTACAATCTTAACCTCTCCCTGTGACAACTGCGCTGCCTGACGCAAAAAAGCTACTTTCCTTGAATTACTCTCGACTAAAGTTACCTTCTTAATGCCTGCTATAGATAAAATAATACCAGGCAAACCTCCGCCCGAACCAAGATCGACTATTGCAATATCTTTGTCCTCAATAAATTTAAGTAGCTGCAATGAGTCTATTATATGCCTTTGTGCTACTTCATGCACAGTACTAGAAGAAATAAGGTTTATCGTTTTATTCCATTTTAACAAGAGCTTGATATACGCCATCAACCTTTCAGAAACTTCACGTGAAACGAAACTTTCTATATCAACAATCATGAAATATATTTTGTCTTAAGATAAATAATAATTGCAGTCAGCGCCGCAGGAGTAACTCCAGAAATACGCCTTGCCGCCCCTATAGTTGCAGGTCTGTGCAAAAGTAATTTATCTTTAATTTCTGTACTTAAGCTATTGATAATAGAATAATCTAAATTTTCCGGAATAACATAGCTTTCTTCGGTGTTGAATAACTGAATATCCATATTTTGTCTTTTAAGGTACGCTGAATATTTAGATTCAATTTGCAAATACTGTAAACTATGCTGATCTAAATCTGCTAATTCTATAAAAATTTCTTTTGTCTTATCCAAACCGAAATTAGGCAATCCAATTAATTGGTAAGCCGATTTCTTAGAACCATCCTGCGCTACTGCAACATTAAATTTTACAAGCTCACTAGAAGTGATTATCATAGATAATAAGGCCGCTCTTGTTATCTCAATAGCTTCCATTTTTGCTTTAAATATTTTTTTTCTATCAGAGCATACTATTCCTAGGGCAAGAGCTTTTGGGGTTAGCCTTATATCAGCATTATCAGCCCGAAGAGATAACCTATATTCAGATCTAGAAGTGAACATCCTATATGGCTCAGACGTCCCTAGATTAACAAGGTCGTTAATCATAACGCCTATATAAGCTTCGGCGCGCGTTAATACAAATGCAGGTTTGTTTTGACAGGCAAGAGCAGCATTAATCCCCGCCACTATTCCTTGCGCCCCCGCTTCTTCGTAACCAGTAGTACCATTGATTTGACCAGCAAAATAAAAGCCCTTAACTCTTTTTGTCTCTAATGTCGATTTTAATTCCCTTGGATCTACATAATCATACTCTATCGCATAACCTGGTTTTAGAATCTTTGCCTTTTCTAATCCAGGTATAGTTCTGATCCACTGTTCCTGCACTTCCTCAGGCAAAGATGTGGAAATACCATTTGGGTAAATAGTAGTGTCATTCAACCCCTCTGGCTCCAAAAATATTTGATGACTTCCTTTAGAACTAAATCGCACTATTTTGTCTTCAATAGAAGGACAATATCTTGGCCCGACACCTTCTATCTGGCCAGAATACATCGCGGATTGGTCTAAGTTAGCGCGAATTATATCATGAGTATTTTCTGTAGTATGAGTAATGTAACACTCTATTTGTTTCACCTCTACGCTTTTAGTCATTTCGGAGAAAGGTCTAGGCACTATATCTCCAGGTTGGCACTCTAACTTCGAATAATCAATGGTCGTGCCATCTATTCTTGGAGGGGTTCCTGTTTTTAAACGCCCCACCTTAAAGTTTAAAGATTTAAGAGTGTTGGATAACCCGTAAGATGGATCTTCTCCGACCCTGCCAGCTGGGATAGTTTTTTTTCCAATGTGGATTAAACCATCTAAAAAAGTGCCCGTAGTTAATATAACTTTACTGCACTTAATTTCATTATTATTTTTAGTAACAACCGCTTGAATTTCCTCGTTCTTGATTTTTACATCTTCGACCGAATCGTATAAAATAGTAAGATTAGGGTAGTTTGAAAGCTCTTCGAACATCGCTTTCCTGTACAGCTGTCTATCAGCTTGAGCTCTTGGTCCCCATACTGCTGGCCCCTTGCTCTCATTTAGCATTTTATAATGTATGCCAGCTTTATCTATTATACGCCCCATTAGACCATCTAGAGCATCTATTTCTTTAACAAGAATACCTTTAGCCACACCTCCAATTGCTGGATTGCACGACATCTCTCCTAGATTTTCTGGCTTCAATGTAACTAGTAAGGTGTCAACACCACCCCTAGCAGACGCGGCGGCAGCTTCACAACCAGCATGCCCCGCGCCTATTACTACTACACTATATTCCTTCTCCACGTGAAACAATTACCCAACAATTTCTTCTTTTGCGAAGAAAAAATTGATTTCACGCTGAGCACTTTCTGCGCTGTCTGAGCCATGAATACTATTAGCTTCAATATCTTTAGCAAAATCTTTTCTGATTGTACCCGGATTAGCCTCTGCCGGATTAGTTGCCCCCATGATATCTCTATTTTTTACAATTGCGTTCTCTCCCTTCAGTACCTGTAATACCACTGGAGCAGAGGTCATATAGCTTATTAGGCTATTAAAAAATGGTCTTTTTGAGTGCTCCGCATAAAATTCTTTTGCTTGAGCATCAGTTAATTTTACCATTTTTTGCGCCACAATTTGTAGCCCAGCGCCTTCTAAGTAAGAATTAAC
The DNA here is from genome assembly GCA_905479885.1 of uncultured Rickettsiaceae bacterium. Classification (GTDB taxonomy): domain Bacteria; phylum Pseudomonadota; class Alphaproteobacteria; order Rickettsiales; family Rickettsiaceae; genus Megaera_A. The sequence continues at coordinate 7,650 of CAJQOE010000015.1, forward strand.
TTTTCCAGTTAAGTTTCTTTCCGTAGCATCTGGTTTAATAATAGAGAATGTATATTCTATAGTCATAAGTAAAGCCTTTATTAATTTTTAATTTAGTGCATTAGTTATAAAGATTTTATAGTCTTTTAGCAAGTAATTTGTCATGTCTGCTTTTTCCAACTAGTAGAACCATCACTCTTATCTTCAATAACAACTCCCATCTCTGACAACTGATCTCGAATGCTATCTGCCAAACTCCAATTTTTAGCCTGCTTAGCAGCGGCTCTATCAACAATTAATTGATCCACCTGGCTTTTATTATCAATAGTCTGGAACCAATCTCGCGCTGAACCAGGCATTAGGCCTAAGAACCGTGCACAGGTTAGCATGTTGTTAGCCGCTTCAACTTTTTGCTTGTTATTTGCTAGTGTATATACTTGCTTCGCATAATCATTAGTAATTTTTATAGCATTATGAGTATTTAAATCTTGCAGCAATGCTTGAACAAAATTTTCAGGCAACTCTTGGTTAATTTCCAATTGGTCTACTTCCATATCTTCGATAGCGCGATACCAATATGATATCATTCTATTTGCATCTAATATTGCTTTTTCATTATAGTCTATAGGCTTGCGATAATGATTACTTAGTAAAAACAACCTAACTACTTCACCCTTTACACCTTGGGTGATTAAATCTTGCACCGTTACAAAATTATTCAATGATTTACTCATCTTTTCATGATTTACCGTTAGAAAACCATTATGCACCCAGGTTTTTGCAAACTCAGAACCAGGAAAAGCTGCACAGCTTTGTGCGATCTCATTGGTATGATGTGGAAATATTAAATCAGCCCCGCCGCCATGTATATCAAATGTTTCTCCAAGATATTTATGACTCATAGCAGAACATTCAATATGCCATCCAGGTCTTCCTATACCAAATGGGCTAATAAATTTGGCAGATTGATCATCACTTTCCAGAGCAGGCTTCCACAAGACAAAATCATTAGGGTTTCTCTTGCTATCACTATTATCCACACGTACACCTTGAAACATCTCTTCAAAAGAACGTCCAGATAGTTTGTTATAATTGCTATATTTTGTTACATCAAAATAAATATGCTCATCAGCTTTATATGCTACGTCATTAGCTTCAAAAATAGGAAGAGCATCCATGTCTCCT
>CAJQOE010000016.1 GCA_905479885.1 uncultured Rickettsiaceae bacterium
TTATTGAGCTTCAAGAAGCAATTATTCCTAAAAAAAGTTATTCTAGTAATTTTCATTGATTACAGACTTTTATGATTTATAAGAATGGTGGGCCCGGCAGGAATTGAACCTGCGACCACTCCGTTATGAGCGGAGCGCTCTAACCAACTGAGCTACAGGCCCTTATAAAGATCTATAAAATACAGATGCCTTGTTTTATATATCCGTCAGGAAGAAAAGTCCAGAATTTTTTTCCGATTCACTTCCTAACTATTTAGTAATTCAATATTTCCACCAAAAGCTGTAGTATTAATAGTAGTAGTACGTTCTGTCATGAAACGCAGTAAGTAATTTGGACCACCTGCTTTAAAACCAGTGCCAGATTTATTTTCGCCGCCAAAAGGTTGTGATTCTACTTTAGCTCCAGTAATAGAACGGTTTGCATAGAAATTTCCGACTTTGACTTTAGATCTAATATATTCAATTTTCTCCTCAATACGAGAATGCACGCCAAAGGTTAAACCAAAGCCACAATTATTAATTTCAGCAATTACTTTATCTAGCTTGTTGGCTTTATATTTTGTGATGTGTAATATGGGACCAAATTTTTCATCAGGAATGTCATTGATTGATTTCACTTCAATGACATGTGGATAGAAATAATGCCCATCAGTTTGTTTTCCAGAGTGCGGATGCGCTGCTACTTTAAAGCCTTTTTGGGTCATATAGTCGATATGCGCACTTAATGTATCTTTGGAATTATTATCAATTACTGGCCCTATATCTATATTAAATTTCGATGTATCTCCAACTTCCAGCAGCTCGGTAGCTTCTTTAATTAGTTCTAGTAATTCATCATAAATTTCTTCCTGCACATATAGCATACGTAGAGCAGAACATCTTTGACCAGCAGAATAAAAAGCTGAAGTAAGAACTGTATCGGTTACTTGTTCAAGAAGTGCAGAGCTATCTACTATCATAGCATTTTGTCCACCAGTTTCTGCAATAAACGGAATAATACCAGAATTTCTAGAAGCTAAAGTAGTATTAATTGCTTTTGCCGCTCCACAAGAGCCAGTAAATACCACCCCTGCTATACGTTCATCAGATACTACATATTTACTGATGTTGCTTCCAGAGGTAATTATTAGCTGTAACGCTGATTTTGTTACTCCTGTTTTGTGCATTAATTTAACAGCAAAATTTGCTACTACTGTAGTTTGGCCAGATGGCTTGGCAATTACTGTATTACCAGTGGCTAAAGCAGCTACTATTTGACCAATAAATATTGCAAACGGGAAATTCCATGGGCTGATGCATAAAAATACTCCACGAGCATGCATGCTTAGGACATTGCTTTCACCAGTAGCACCAGGTAAGGTTTTTTCTTGCATTATATATTCTGCTTGATTGGCATAATACCTACAAAAATCAACGGCTTCAATCACTTCGTTAATTGCATCATGAATAGATTTGCCAGCTTCTTTTATAAGCAGTGCATATAATTCAAATTTATTATCTTCAAAAGCTTGTGCAATATTTCTAAGTATTTGCGCTCGTTGTTGTACAGAAAGATTGCTCCATTTGTCACAAGCTATATGAGCTGAATCAATTGCAGCTTTTATTTCACTTTCAACGGCATCAGAGACAGAGGCGAATTTTTCAGCGTTTTTTCCTGGGCAAAAAACTTCACGCTCATGTTTTGAGCTTATGATTTCTGCGCCATTGATAATTGACCCTACTTTATGAACTTGATCGTAATAGCTGGCCACTTTTTCTTGAATATAGTCGTAATTAGTCTTGTAACCTAAATCGTATCCCATAGCGTTTGTCCTGTCTGGATATATATCTTTTGGCAAATTAATTTTGCCTTTATTATCTAGTAAGTTAAGTACCTTATCATTTATATCGTATACCATGTCACTTATTTTTAACTCATTAGAATGTACTTTACTGACAAAGTTTGCAGAAGCTCCGTTTTCAAGCATCCTGCGGATTAAATAAGCTAACAAGTCCTTAGTATTACCTACTGGCGCATAAATTCTAATGTTTCTATGTTTAGCAAGCGTTTCGTGTAGTGTATTGCCCATTCCGTAAAGCTTCTGGAATTCATATTTTTTGTTACCAGCAAGTTCAATAATAGAAGCAGCGGTGACAGCATTATGAGTAGCAAATTGTGGATAAATAAATTTGTCATTTTCTAGTATTAGTCTGGCACAAGCAATATAACTTAAATCTGTATATTCTTTTTTAGTAAAAACTGGGTAATTTTCCATGCCGATTTCTTGAGCATGCTTAATTTCTGTATCCCAATAAGCTCCTTTTACTAAGCGTATTGGAATTTTTTTACCAGATTTTTTGGCTAAAGAAATAATATACTCAATTATTTGATAAGTTCTGGTTTGATAAGCTTGTACAACGAGTCCAATGCCTTCGAAATTTTTAAACGAAGGGTGCATTATTAATTGAGTTAATAGTAGTAAATAAGTATCATTTCTACTAGCTTCCTCAGCGTCAAAAGTTATAGTTAAGTTGTTGTTTTTAATTTTTTCAACTAAATCTACTAATTTTGGTAGTAATATTTTTTCTAAATCCTTTAGCTTTAGTAATTCTACACGTGGATATAATGCTGTTAATTTCACTGATAGATTTGGCCTCTCTTCTAAAGCCTCGCCATTATATGGAAAAGCATTAGATAGGATGATTATAGCATCATTATATTGTCTATAATAAGTATCTGCTTGTGTGGTTGTTCTGGCTGATTCACCTAATAAGTCAAAAGAAAATTTAAAATCTGGGTATTTGGAAGTTTTTGTAATAGCTGTCTTTACATCACAAGCAAAGACAAACTCTCTGCTTAAAAACAAGATAGATTCTTTTAACGCTTTAATAAAAATAGGTTGTCCAATTCGGTCAAATAAATTAGACAATATATTATCTAATTTTACCAGGTCTGAGAATTTACCAGCAAAATAAAGTCCAAACGAAGCTAAAATAGTTTTGATGGAATTAGATTTTTTAAATAAAAAAGAGCCCCAGTTTTTATCAGAAAGTTTATCTCGTGCTAATTCTTTCGCGACTAGATGATCTGGTATCCTAAGCAAGCCTTCTGCAAGGCCTAATACGGCTACGCCCTCATCATAAGAAAGACTATAGCGGTGTAATAACCCCTCCATAGAAAAACGTTTATCAGCCTTGATTTTGTTAATTAAATCTTTGCTACGACTTACAACCTTTTGTTGCTCGGTTGCGTGTAATTTACTCGTAGACAATAGCTTTATTACAATTTCCGATTCACTCTTTAGTTTGTCGAAAAATATTTTGTTATCCATATAGCATTAATTGATAGTTTTTATTTCTTAGTCCTGTTCATTAATATGAACTTTATGATCTAATAAAGATCTGTCTTCATAAAAATATAATGCAATTAATCCTAAAATCGCAGCGGTTATTATATAATAAAAACTCGAGGTAATGCTACCAGTATTTTGTATTAATGACTCAATAATATATGGTGTTGTGCCTCCAAAAATACTGGTTGCAGTATTATAGGAAACAGAAAGCGCAGTGTTGCGCACTGCTGTTGGATAAAATTCAGCCTGCAGGGCCGGCTCTGGCCCGATATAAACCGCTGCAATAATTGCGAGGACTAGCATAGCAATTACCACCAGAGTAAAGCCACCTGTTGCTATTGTTGTTAATAAAAATGGGCATGCAATTGTTATGAATATTAGGTTTATAACAAAGATTTTTTGTCTACCTATTTTATCCGACAACCAGCCGGCCCATAAAGTAATAAATATCATAATTACATAGCAGGAATTAATCAAAAAGGATATATCCGACTCTGGAAATCCTCTGTTGATTTTTAGATAAGAGACTAGATATATTGCGACCATATAGAAAATTATAGATCCAGTCATGTTAATAAGAATAGAGACAATCATGTCAAACCAATAATATTTGAATGTTGTTTTAAGTGGCGAGCGCAAGACTTCTCCACGCGCTTTTGTATCTTCAAACAATGGAGTTTCTGAAGTATACTTTTTTATATACATACCAGCGAAATATACCGCTATTCCCATTATAAAGGGCAGTCTCCATGCCCAATTATCAAATTGTTCAGGCGTGAATATGCTTTTTATTAAAAATAAAACAATAGAACCAAGTAGTATACCCATACAGATGCTTGCCATCGATATGCTGCCGAATAAACCCCTTCTTTCTTTTGGAGTATGCTCTATTATAAAAGATATAGAGCCGGTTAAAGCGCCGCCCATAGAAAGACCTTGCATCATTCTAATTACTATCATTAGTATTGTAGATACGATACCAATGCTTTCATAAGTTGGTAAAAAACCTATCGCTGCCGTAGGAATTGCCATGCACATAATAGCAGTACTTAGCGCTACTTTGCGTCCAAATTTATCACCAATAACGCCAAAAAATATACCACCTAATGGCCGCATTAAATAACCTATAGCAAACACTAAAAAAACCTGTAGTAATACTGCGCTTGGTTCTGTCTCTGGAAAGAATTTTTGTCCAATGACAGGCGCTAAATGTCCAAATAAGGCATAATCATACCATTCGAAAGTATTGGCTACTCCGCTAGTTAGTATTAACTTTTTTTTATTCATGCTTTGACCTATTTATATAATTTCTCTTCCAACTTCAGTTTAATATTATTTACTTAGCTCTTTTTTTTCTGAGTATATGATAAACAAAGTTGATGGAATAATAATTAAAGCGCCCCATAAAGTTGCTTCCGTAGGAATTTCATTGAATACAATATAAGCAATAATAGCCGAGACTATTAATTCAAAATACCTGTAAGGAGCAAGAGCAGTTGCATCTGCTACGGCGAAGGCCTTAAGTAGGAAAAATAGTATTAAATTTGCACTAGCTCCTAAAACAAACAGCAAAGCTAATTCTTCCATTGTTGGCTTTAACCAATATTGCAATGCAAATGGTAATGCAAGTAATGCTGTAACAATAGCAGAATAAAATAACATACTAATCATAGATTCTTTGATTACAAACTTTTTATTAATGATATCTAATATGGCAAAAGCCATAGCGGAAGCTACGAATATTAAAATTTCTGGATTAAAATTTTCTGAATTAGGTGACAAGGTTATCACTAATCCAGAAAATGCTACGATAGTAACAACCCAGCGCTGCCAAATAATATTTTCACTGAGGAAAAATACTCCAAGTATCAAAACAAAAATAGGCACCATAAAGCTAACAACAGTTGCCGTGGTTACTGGCGCTAGTGTTAAACCATATGTCCATCCAGCAATTCCTAAGAATAATAAAAATCCTCTAAAGAAATGCACCATTGGTCGGCTTGTTTTAAGCGTAGCTGTTCCATAATATAGGACAAAAGGTAATAATGTCATTGTACCAAACATAAAGCGGAAAAATGTAATTTCATAGCTATGTAAGCGTATTCCAGCATATTTAGAAATAACATCATTTATTGAACTGCTAAATAAGCTCAGGATAAACCATGATACTCCAACAAAATAAGAACGTAATCTAGTGTTCATAATTAAATACTCAAACTAATTGATTTATAGATAAATTGGATAAAAGATATAGTGAAAATTCTTAATAGTGAAGGTAATTCTGAAAAAATATTTGTTGTTTTATTCATCACACTTAATTTTTTTCATAAAAATAAACTTGCTTATCAGAGCTTTCTAGGTAGATAATGTTATGCTTTGTAGTTTAATATGACAACTTAAGCAAACAAACCTTACTTTAACTTATAGA
>CAJQOE010000017.1 GCA_905479885.1 uncultured Rickettsiaceae bacterium
TTTATTAAGCAAACGCAAAACCATGGGGCTTGCCCCATGGCTGTAGTAATCCCGCTGTTTTCGTGTTATAGTTCAGCGCATGAGATTAAGAAAACAAGGACACTGCGCTTATAAATGCGAATACCATCTAGTGTTGGTCACGAAATATCGTCGCAAGATATTTAATGAAGGCTCATATAGTTATTTTTGCGAGATAATGAATGGTGTGATTTACGACGGTATACCAGAAGTAATTCTTTTAAAAGTAAATCATGATAAGGATCATATTCATATGCTCCTATCTATACCACCAAAAATACGTATTAGCGATGTAGTTCGTAGAGTAAAGTCAATAACAGGGCGATTACTAAAGAAAAAGTTTGAATATATGCGTAAAGCTTATTGGGGTGTAGATGGTATATGGTCTGATGGATATTTTGTTTCTACGGTAGGTGTTAACGAAGAAATAATTAAGAACTATATTGAGCAACAGGGGAAAGAAGACAGCGGGCAAGCGCAGCTTGTACTCGGCTCGCCGACTTGATACCATGGGGCTTGCCCCGTGGAGGTTCACCAACTGGATTAGTTTTTATAAGGGAATTAAAAATAGGCATGATTTCATGCTTAAGTACACATTCTTTGCTATCCAACAAAAAGGTGATGTAATATTTTTTGTATTTATTTAAAAATTTGTGATATTTCCTTTTTTTGTGCTCATCTATATTGCTAATAAAGATACTATCTTGGATTTTTTGCCATTTTAAGGTCGCCATAATAATACCATTGACACCAATGAATACTATTAGCTTTCTTTTGTGGAATATATTATTAAAGAACTTTACTAAGAACTCTAGTTTTGAAGGGCGATGAATACTCATTTATTTTTAATATTCCAAGGACTACATATAATAACATGTTAAAGGCTAAGCTCCACAAGCTCAATAGCAATAAAAATCTACAAAATGCTTTTTAAATTAATATTGTAATTTCGCCATAAATTTATTAATGTACTAAGCTTATGAATATAACCGAATTGATGTATAAACTAAGATGACAAAACTTACCACACAACAAGTTAGAAATACTTTTATTGATTTTTTTAAAGCAGAAGGGCATACACACGTACCTTCAAGCTCTTTAGTACCGCACAACGACCCTAGCTTAATGTTTGTAAACTCTGGTATGGTACAGTTTAAAGACGTGTTTACTGGTGTAGAAAAACGTGATTATAGTAAAGCTACGTCAAGCCAAAAATCAGTGCGTGCTGGTGGTAAGCATAATGATCTAGATAATGTAGGATATACTGCAAGACATCATACATTCTTTGAAATGCTAGGTAATTTTTCTTTTGGTAATTATTTTAAGGAAGAAGCTATCTATTATGCGTGGAATTTGCTAACTAAAGATTTTGCTCTAGATAAAAATAAGCTTTATGTAACAGTTTATCATGATGATGAGGAAGCGGCGTCTTATTGGAAAAAAATAGCAGGTTTTAGCGATGATAGAATAATACGTATTTCTGCAAATGATAATTTCTGGTCAATGGGCGATACAGGCCCGTGCGGCCCATGTTCCGAGGTGTTTTATGACCATGGTGCACATATTCCTGGTGGCTTACCAGGAACGCCAGAAGAGGATGGTGATCGTTTTATTGAAATCTGGAACCTCGTCTTTATGCAATATGAGCAAGTAGATAAAGATACACGTATTAATTTGCCTAATCAATCTGTTGATACTGGTATGGGCTTAGAGCGCATATCAGCAGTAATTCAAGGCGTGCACGATAATTATGATATTGATCTGTTTCAAGATATTATTGGCTATACCGAATCTATTTTAAAAGTAAAGCCCCAAGGAGAGGCGTTATTCTCGTACAGAGTGATTGCAGATCATCTGCGTTCAGCTTCATTTTTAATTGCTGATGGTGTTATGCCATCCAATGAAGGAAGGGGCTATGTACTACGACGTATAATGAGAAGAGCTATGCGTCACGCACATCAACTGGGCGCACAAGATCCTTTAATGTATAAATTATTACCTAAATTAGTTGATTTGTTTGGGCATGCTTACCCAGAAATAAAAAGAGCAGAAGATTTTGTATCTAGTATTTTGCAACAGGAAGAAGAACGTTTCAAAAAAACATTAGATAGAGGCCTGAAGCTTCTAGAAGAGGAGTCTGTTGCTATTTCTAAGGGCGGAAAATTATCTGGAGAGGTTGCTTTTAAGCTTTATGATACTTATGGGTTTCCACTAGATTTAACTGAAGATATACTTAAAAAACAAAAGGTTACAGTTGATAATGAAGAATTCGACAAGCAAATGTTAGCACAGAAAGAACGTGCTAGGAAAGCTTGGGTTGGTTCTGGCGAATCTAAAACGGATGCGATTTGGTTTGATATTTCAGCAGAATTTGGAGCAACGGATTTTTTAGGTTATTCACTAAATATAGCCGAAGCAAAAGTCATATCTTTGGTTCAGGAAGGAGCAAAATTAAAACAAATTTCTAAAGTAGGAACAAAATTTACATTGATTGCTAACCAAACTCCCTTTTATGGAGAATCTGGCGGTCAAATGGGGGATATTGGTGTAATTACTTCACCACATTGTAAGATCAAAGTTATCAATACTATGAAGTATCTCGGCAAAGTGATCGGGCATGTGTGTGAGTTAAAGGAAGGTTTGATTTCGCCAGGTGATGAAATTAAGTTGGAAATTGATACTAATTATAGAAAAAATTTACGCATACACCATACTGCTACCCATATATTGCACGCAGTATTACGTGATGTTCTAGGGCGTCATGTAACACAGAAAGGTTCTTTAGTAGCGCAAGATAAATTACGCTTTGATATTAGTCATCCAAAAGCTTTGATGAAAGCAGAAATTCATTTGATAGAGTCAAAAGTGAACCATATCATCAGTGATAATTCAAAGGTAAATACGAAATTAATGTCTACTGATCAAGCTATAGAGTCTGGAGCCATGGCTTTGTTTGGTGAAAAATATGATTCTGAAGTACGTGTAGTATCACTAGGGTCTGATTTTAATGATCTCAACCCATATTCATTTGAACTTTGTGGAGGTACTCACGCGCAGAGAACAGGAGATATTGGTGCATTCAAAATAATTAGTGAGGGTGCTATAGCAGCTGGTATAAGACGAATTGAGGCAGTGTGTGGAGATTTTGCATTTACATCTATTTTAGAAAGTGAAGAGTTGTTAGATCAGGTTATGAACTCCTTAAAAGCTAATAAAACTGAATTACTACAGAAGGTAGAAACTCTAGTTGGTAGTAAAAAAGACCTAGAAAGGCAGGTAGAGAAACTCCAAATGGATAGTATTACTTTATCTGATAAAGACCTTGCTAAACAAATAGTAGCAATTAATGATGCACGTTTAGTTTATAGAGAATTTGACAAGATAGATCCTAAGATTATTCGTATGTCCGCAGAAAATCTTGTAAAAAAACATGATGATTTGATTGTAGTATATATTTCTAAAAATGCTGGAAAATTAGCTATAGTCGTTGCGGTTTCTAATAAAGCTTCAAACCAATATAATGCTGGTAATATCGCTAATAAAACTGCTGACTTTGTTGGTGGTAGCGGCGGTGGCCAAGCAACTTTAGCACAAGCTGGTGGTATTGATTTAAGCAAGCTACCTCAATTAAAATCTAAAGTTGAAGAGATTGTGGCTCAGTTTTAAGCATTGCTTAATTACTTAGGTAGAAATCAAAATTGGGCAAGTTTTTATAAATAAACAGAGCGATAGATACGGTTAGCTTATCTAAGGTGGTAGTATATTGATTAGTTTTTCTGTTGAAGTGCGTTAGTTAATGCCTAGAATTTTGCACTTAATAAGGCAATTAAATTATATACAATATGACAATCAAGCCAGAAGGTAAAAACGACTCAATTACATTATTAAAATATGATCCAAAATGGCCATTAAAGTTTGAAAAAGAAAAGAAATTTTTAATGAATATTATAGGTCAATGGTTATGCGGTAGTATAGAGCATGTAGGTAGCACCTCTGTTGCAGGACTAATTGCAAAACCAGTGATAGACATAATGTTTGGAGTAAGGTCACTAGAGGCTTCTCACCCTGCTATAGAAACACTAAAGAAAAATGGATATAATTATTTTCCTTATAAAAAAGCTGTCATGCATTGGTTTTGCAAACCATCTCCTGAATTTAGAACTCATCATCTTCATTTAATACCATTTGAAAGTGATTTGTGGAAAGAGAGAATAAAATTCCGTGATATATTACGATCAGATTCTCAAATAGCGAATGAGTATGCCGAATTAAAAAAAGAGCTAGCTATTCTCTACAAAGAAGATAGAGAAGCTTATACCGAGAGAAAATGGCCGTTTATTCAGAAGGTTTTGAGTCAGTAAATTTATAATACTAACAGAACAAATTCAGGAAAGCATTATCGTAGAAAAACTCTTATACTTTTTTGATTCAAAATAACATAGCGAAAGGTAAGGACACCCCTAACCACGTGCACGAGTGTCATACAGCCGATATTAAGCAGCCAAAACCTTCTCGCGCTTAAGCAGGGCTAGTGCATTATCATATTAAGCAATTCAGTTTTAAGTTTTATTTAATTTGACAAGCTCAGTTACTCTATATAAAATTCGTAAATTAGTGCCAGAGGTGCTTTGGGCGATGCTTAAGGCTGAGATTATACTCTTATAACCTGCTCCAGGATAATGCCTGCGTAGGGAGGTAGATTTACATTAGATATGCAATGCTATTACTGTGCTTATCTATAACTCTCTGGTATTTCTTTTAAAATGAAATATTGGTTTTAGTAATGCATAGTTTTTCTCGAAAAGATTTTACCATCTTGCTTGGTAATGCAGTTGATCATTTTGATACATCCATATACGCTTTTCTAGCCCCAGTGATGGCCCCATTGTTTTTTCCTCACGCTGATCCAGTTGTAGGGTTGATTATGGCTTATAGCATTTTCATTACATCGATTGTAACTAGGCCATTTGGTACATATATTTTTGGTATGATCGCTAGGATAAGTGGTCCAGCCAGGGCATTATCATATTCATTAATTGGAGTTGGTAGCGCAACATTTTTAATGGGAGCATTGCCAGAGCATAGTAAAATTGGCGTTGTGGCACCAGTATTATTGATTTTATTGCGTATAATAAGAGAAATTTTTGCGGCCGGAGAAAGCGCGATTGCTAAATTATATATTTTACAAGATAAGTCACAAAAAGAAGCTTTTACAAATTCATATTTATACCAAATATCAACAATTTGTGGGATATCCTTAGCATCTTTAGCGGCTACGTTAGTACATTACCTAGATACTGAAAATAGCTGGAGAGTGATATTTTTCTTGGGCGGCCTTGCTGCTATTATTGGTTATATATTGCGTAATAATTCTGATGTAAAAGTAGAGAAAGATTCAGAAAAAATCTTAAAATTTTATAATCATTCAGGAATAAAAATTCTCTGGAGACATAAAATAGATTTACTACGTATTGCTATTATCAATAGTTTTTCACACCTTACTTATGCAATTCCATTTGTTACTATGAATCATTTAATGCCTTTGATTAGTGATATAGAGTTGAAGACCATGATGCTTATAAATAGCTTTATGTTGTTATTTGATATGCTAGCAATACCGTTGATAGGTAACTTTATTTCACGATTTAAACCTAACACAATTATGTTTAGTGCTAGCTGTGTTCTAGCTCTTACGGTCATTCCAGTGTGGTGTTTTCTTGAGGGGGCTTCTATTATATATGTAACTTTTGTTCGTTTTTGGATAATTATATGGGGGGTCGTATTTTTGTGTCCGCTGAATTTATGGTGTCACAACCAAGTAAAAGGAGATGAGAAATATATCGTTGTGGGTATGGGCACTACCCTTGGTGCAAGCATAATAGGAAAGATGGCACCAGCTGCTTGTTTGTTCTTGTATTATAAGACTGGTTCTCATATATCAGTTGCATTGGGACTTGCTATTATGTTTGCTATAGCTGCCTTAGTACTACAAAAGAGCAGATAATTAGGGCTTAGTAGTTTAGTTTTGAGAGTGGGTCATAGGTCCATCATGCTATGATCGTTGTTGTCACCAATAATTGTATCACCTAATTCCTGCTCTAATCTTCTTATAGTATCGTTGCTAGTAAATTGTCTTAAATCATCTAAGTTGCAATTTGCCCCTATTTTTTCCCAATGTTGACGATAATATGTTTCAGAGTTTAAAACTTGTTTTAGAGTTTGAAAAAATGTCTCCTGTTCTGCATTAGAAAAGTTCTTTCGTGTGTCCGTGTTATTAAAGCGTGCATTAAAGCATTGTTGAATTTGTTCAGGCCCCTGAGAGATTAATTGTAAAAATTGGATACGCATATAATCTGTTTTTGCCATGTTGAGTTACCCCTAATTATTTTGTATAATATAGGGAGGGATATACTAGCAATTGCAGCAAGTCAACTAAAAGTTTAGTAATAAAATTTGTCTCAACTAATTATATTGCCGAATGTTGTAATATTCCATCATATTCACTTGCACCTATTATTGATAAATGCTCAATACTATCATGATCATCACTATTATTAGTTAGAGTGGTAAATATTTCAAATACTTCCTGTTTTAATTTTAGTGAGTCACTAGGATTCATTTGATAATCAAATGCAGCAAGATCTGCCAATTTATCTAAAGATAAATTTATAAATTTATTAGCCAAACCCAAAAAGCCTGCTTGCATTGCAGCAAAAGGTGTGGTGGCAATAACAAATAGCTCAGTAAGCTTCTGAGCTAGGATAGAGAGGTCAGTTTCATGATTTCTAAATACTTCTTTATGAGAATAACCTCTTGCTCCTTCTCTTTCATCAGCTCTTATCTCGTCTCCATCGTCAAGTTTATATTGTGAAGTTAGATTGCCAGACGCAGAAGTAAAGAAGGTTAGCTTCCCTTCTTTACGATCTGGTACTACAACAATTTTTTCTAGAGCTTTTAAATCAAAAACCACATAGAGTAATTTTGCAAGGTGATACGGTACTAGTGTAGTGTAGTTTAATTTTGTGAGAGCTTGGTTGTATTTTGAAATATCAGTGTCATAATTCGCCAAGTTTAGTTGATAATTATATTTGCGATTATACAAATCCAGTAATTCAACATTAATTTCTGCAAACATATTATAATTAAGGATAATATTATCAATACTTTTCAGAGCTTTTGGGGTTTCTTTTACTTTACTGCCTTCGCATTCAACTATTCTTAGGCATTCATTAATTGCCATAGGGGCCATAGCTTTTAATTCTCTAGCTTTGACTACTTTATAATCATTGCCAGCTTTTAAAGCGCTATCGTTACTTGGATATAGTCTAAGTTCATAATTTGCAGTGTTTCCTTCTTTCGCAAAGGCAGAATGTACATTTTTATTAAAAATTATAAATATAAATCTAGCTAATGCTTCCGCCGCGATATTAAATGTATTATCATCACTATGTTTTAGAGCCTGGCCAAATTTATCTAAAGCTTCTTTTATAAATTTAGTATTAAAAATAGAAAAATCTACTTTGGCTTTTGCTAGCTTTTTAGGTGTCCATTTTAGTGCATCTGCCTTTGTTGGAGAAGCAAGGAATATTGTGCCATCATCACTCGACATGGATCTATTAGAGATGTCTCGAAGTTCAGCTATATCATTATATGATTCAGCTTCTAAATTTTTAGAGCTAACGGCATATCCGTTTTGTGAGTTCGCAAAAAGTAATATCGTTTTAGACAGAAGTGTAAAAACTTCCTGAGGGCAAGTGGAATCAGTAATTTGGGATTGTATTAACATTTTAACAAACGAATAGGGAATAATATGACGCATTTGCTTAGTAGCAGACCCTTCTACTTGAGGACGGCCGACTACCGTTAGTTTACCATGTTCATTTTTAAAAGTAATATCTGTTAATACTAAATCAGATAGCTTCACATGCATGATGTTTTCAAAAAATGATAAGATTTCATTTTTTTTTATATTTCTTTGATGCATTACAAAATTTTGAGGTTTAGCTTCATAAGAGTCTGAACTATTCTCCGAATTATGCGTTATATAATCTGGACCAAAATCAATTTTTGGCAGCTTAGAGAAGGGTAATATGTCTGGAGAGTAACTAGAGGCAGACATTTTTCTTTTTGGAGTGGTGGGGGTGGCATTTACATAAGGTTTTTTAGACATTTTATCAAAGCTGTTGTTTTGTATTAATAAATTTCAAATCTTTTATAACATCTTTTAATACCAATGCAATAGTTTCTTCTGTTAAAATAACATAAAAATGAAGTTTTTCTTTAATTTAAGTTCATTTTTTTATTTTAATACAAGAATATTGCATATTCTTTGCTTTTTTTAAGCTCTAGAAGTATAAATAATAGTTAGAAATAACAATAAAATATATGCAAAAAACACAAATCTCTGAAGAGATCTCACCCAAGACTCTCTTGGCATTTTTTGCCATGATAGTTGGTATGTTTATGGCTATTTTGGATATTCAGATAGTCGCTAGTTCGCTGTCAGTCATTGCAGCTGGTTTGTCGGCTTCTGGAGATGAATTATCATGGATACAAACATCCTATTTAATTGCTGAAGTTATTATAATTCCAATCACAGGCTATGCCGCGCGCCTTCTGTCTACAAGAATTGCCTATTTTATAGCAGCGTTTGGTTTTACTATTATGAGTGTATTATGTGCCCTCGCTTGGAATATTGAATCAATGATTATTTTTAGAGCATTGCAGGGGTTTTTTGGTGGAGCAATGATTCCGACGGCCTTTGGAGCTATATTCATCTTGTTTCCTAAAAGCATGCATACTAAGGTTAGTATGATTATTGGTCTTGTAGTAACTGTAGCCCCAACCGTAGGACCTACATTAGGTGGGTATATTACTGAAACCATTTCTTGGCACTTTATGTTTTTGCTGAATGTGATACCTGGTATTTTTGTTTGCGTTACAGTGTTTTTATTCGTTGATTTTGACAAGCCAAATTACAAATTATTAAATAATTTTGATATTCTTGGTATTTTGTTAATGGCTATTAGTTTAGGGTCTTTGCAATATGTGCTTGAAGAGGGCAATAAAAAAGATTGGTTACAAGATAATCATATATTATTTTTATCTATATTAACAGTTGTTACGTTTGTTTGGTTGTTGATAAGGGAATTAACTTATAAAAATCCCATTATAGATCTAAGCGCATTCCGTAATAAGAATTTTAGTTTTGGCTGCGTATATTCATTTATACTGGGGGTAGGGTTATATGGTACAGTATACTTATTGCCATTGTTTTTATTCACCATTGCTGGTTACAATACCTTGCAAATTGGTATAACCATGATTGTTACAGGAGTATTCCAATTTGCGTCTGCGCCTTTAGCGGCAAAGATGATGGAATCAGGAACTGACAAGAGGATTATATTAGCTATAGGCTTTGGAACGTTTTCTCTTGGTTGTTATCTTAATAGCTTTCTCACTGCTGAGTCTGAGTATTGGGAATTATTTATACCACAAATGGTTCGAGGCCTTGCTTTGATGTTTTGCTTTATGCCGATTAATGACCTAGCCCTTGGTACTATGTCTAAAGATGATGTGCAAAATGCTAGTGGTTTATATAATTTAACTAGAAATTTGGGTGGAGCAATAGGGCTTGCTCTTATTAATAGTTTGATTATTTCTAAATCAAAAATTTATGCACAAAGCATGAAAGATAATATGCCGCTTACCTCACCGCAGGTACAGGAATATGTTAGATTTTTCACGCAAGGTTTGGTAGGAAAAGTGAATAATCCAGAGCTAGCAGCGTATCAATTGCTGGATAATATGGTTATGACAGAGGCTTTTGTAATTGCAATTAATAATGTGTTTGTTATCATTGCTATATTGTTTTGTACGGGAATGATTTTGCTTCCGTTTTCTTCAACCCCTAAAAGCCAGGATAGCGTGCATGCTCATTAAAATTATTTCACTAATTGCATTTATATCTATTTGGATTGGCCTTACCGGCGTACATACTGAAGTGCAATTAGTAATTTTTGCATTTGCTGCGCCATTACTGACTTTGATATTAGCCTGGAGATTAAAACTATTACCTGCTAAGAATGTTTATAAAATTAGCGCTATATTTTATGTAATTTGGTTATTGAAAGAAATTTTTATGTCATCTATAGCAGTTGTAAAGATAGCTTGCCGTAAAAATTTGGGCATACAGCCAATGTTGGAGCCTGTGAAATCTATTCAAAATACTGATATAGGACTTGTTACATATGCAAATTCTATCACGCTAACACCTGGTACAGTCACGTTATCTACAGAGGGTAATAATTTGCTTGTACATGCACTTGATTTGCAATTTATGAATGATTTGCAAGAGGGAGAAATGGATAATAGAGTTAAAAAGATAATAAAATGAATATGTTGAATATCTGCTTAATATTGGTTTTGATTTTTTCTTCCATTGTGATTTGTGGAGCTTTCCTACAGCGTGATATATTTATTAAGTTATTGTTTTTGAATACTGGGACTAGTATAGCAGCATTGTTTATATGCTTCTTAGGTTCTTTTAAGGCTAATAGTTCATATATTGATATTGCTTTGATTTATTTCCTATTAAGCGCAGTAGCTACTAATGCGTATTTCAAATATTTTATGCATAAACATAAAAAAGAAACATCTGATGCATCCTAAAATTACTATTCTTGGTTGCGGCTTAAGCGGTATGCTTACAGCGCTTGCTTTTGCAAAACACAACATACCCACTACTATAATTGAGCTGCGTTCTAGCAAACAAAAAGATTTCTTTAAAGATGTTCGTACTACGGCTTTGACTTCATCTTCTAAAAAGATATTTGAAGAAATGGGGATATGGCCTGAGGTTGAACAAATTGCCGGCGCATTTAATGATATTTATGTAGCGGATAATAAAGCTCCAGAAATGTTACATTTTGCTTCAGACGATTTGGAAGAGGGTGAACTGATGGGGCACCTAGTTGAAAACTCCAATTTTAAAAAACTGCTCTTTGAATTAGTTATAAATAATAAATTAATCACTTTATTAGAAGAGAGTTCATACGATATTAAAGAAAATACCGAAGATGGTTGTAAATTAGTTTTGAATCAAAAACTTGAACATGAATGTGATTTGTTAATTGTTTGTGATGGCATGAATTCTAAGGCGCGTCAAAGGTATTTTAGTAGTGCTACTGAAAAATCTTACAATCAGCATGCGATAACGTTTATTGTACAGCATGAGAAATCACATGAAGGTACTGCTGTTGAACATTTTATGCCATCTGGACCATTCGCCATACTGCCATTAAAGGATCAGCATTTATCTTCAGTAGTATGGACAATCGCTTCTGAGAAAAAAGATGCGATTATGAACTTAGCAAAGGATGAGTTGGAATATTTAGTGCAACAAAATTTTGGCGATTTTCTTGGCAAAATATCTATTACAAGCCAAGCAGCTGCATTTCCTTTGAAACTATACGAAACTAAGCAATATTATAACAAAAAAGTTGTGTTGATTGCTGATAGTGCTCATATTATGCACCCACTGGCTGGGCAGGGGTTGAATCAAGGAATTAAAGATATTGCTTGTCTAATTGCATTAATTCTAGAGCATGGAGCAAGCAAGTATGCACTTACTCAATACCAGAAAGCTCGTCAGGTGGATAATAGTAATATGTTAGAAATTACTGATACCATTAATGCATTATTTTCAAACAAATCTAAGATGTTGCATGGCGCAAGACAATTAGGTTTTAAAGCTATTGAAGAAGTGCCGCTCTTTAAGAAATTATTAGTAAAATACGCTATGGGTAGAAGATAATGCTTAGGGCGGTATTATCTAATGTAATTGACTATATTTTGCCATATAGATGCGCTTCATGCTCTGAATTAACTGATGGGCAAAATGGTGTTTGTTCTGAATGTTTTCAAAAACTAAACTTCATCACTTTGCCATATTGTAATATTTGTGGATTCCCTTTTGAGTTCGTAGTTGAAGGGCAATTTTCTTGTGCTAAATGTATTGCGCTACCACCTAAATACAATATGAGTAGAAGTTTGTTTAAATTTGATCAAAAAAGTAAGAGTCTAGTACATGCATTTAAATATAGT
>CAJQOE010000018.1 GCA_905479885.1 uncultured Rickettsiaceae bacterium
CATCATACCAGGCATAGATACTTTAGCACCAGAGCGCACGGAAAGTAGTAGGGGTTTGTTACCACTACCAAATTTTTTATTTGTTTCTTGCTCCAATTGATTAATTGCAGCAAGTAGTTCTTCTTTAAATTGGGGAGTTAAATGAGAGTGTTTTTCTGAATATGTAATGCATAATCCAGTAGAAATAGTAAATCCAGGTGGAATTGGCAAACCTAATTTACACATTTGTGCAAGGTTTGCACCTTTTCCACCAAGAGTATCTTTCATGCTTGCATCACCTTCAGTAATACTACTTCCAAAATAATATATAAATTTATGCATGTATGAGCTCTCTCAATAAAAAGAAGGTTCTGAATTAAGCCTAATATATACTAGATAAATCCTTGTACTTCAACGAAAATCAACAAATCTTTTTATATTACAATGATCATAAACTAGTCTACTAACTTCGATGATATTCTTTATTTTAGAAAACAAATAATATCATCCCCCTCTTGCCATGTTGGATACTTTGCCATGATTTCGGCTTCGAATGGTTCATCTTTAATAAACCCATCAAGCCACCTGATGATATTGGTATATTTAGAAGAGGAAAACCAATTTTCATCTACAAGCGCAAATTGACGAATAAATGGTACAATAGCTAAATCAGCTAGTGATTTTTTTCCGAGTAAAAACTGATTGCCTTGAAGTATTGTTTCATATTCCATCAAAAATAATTCTTCGGCTTGCGCACGATACTCTAGCTGTGTTTTTTCTGGATATTTATCAAAATATTTATATCTATGCAGTAATTTTACAAATTCAGTATCATTACGTGTGATAATAGATTTAGCGGAGGAGTGATAATTTATAGCTAACTGTTCTGGATCATGTTGTTCCAATGCATAATCCATAATATCCAGACTCTCCTCTATAATATGTCCATTTGGAAGTTGTAGAACTGGAACAGTACCCTTAGGAGAGATTGCGATTAATGATGCTGGTTTGTTTTTTAAATCAACCTCACGTATATTGCATTGAATTTTACTATAATGCAAAGCCAAACGCGCTCGCATAGCATATGGGCACCGACGAAAACTATATAAAGTAGCAATTTCAGACATAAAGTTATTAATAGACAGTTTCATCGTTGCGACCAGAACATGCAGCTTTATATTCTTTGTTTAATTCAACCACGGCCCAAATCCAGACCAGGCAAACCACTGCAAAGACACACATCAACAAAGGTGAAATAGATGAATATGTTGCAGCTGGAAGGATAACAAATATCATTGATTGCAACAATGCACTACTCGATTTTCCAAGCTTAACACCAATCATATCAGCTGCAGCCTTACCTCTAGTTTGCAGTTGTTCGTCAAGAGGTACATATGACATCTCTTTCGTCGAATCAAATAATGTGTATTTACTAGATTTACTCAATACATTTTGAATAGCTCCTATTATAATTGCAAGCATTACCGGGTCGGTGAATGAAAATGAAACCATCATCAACATAGCTATTGGGTCAAAATTTGTAATCAAGAAAAATGTCAAGCCAGTTACCAACACCATAATAGGAGTAATTATGGCTGCTGCCATCCATCCTAATTTTCTAACAATATTTGAGCCAAGGAGTACAAATATTATCGTTAATATACCAGTGTAACTTAAATAATTGCCAACAAATGCAGCGAATTCAGTAGGGGTTTTATAGATTTTTGCAGATTCAGCTTTCCAAGGCCCCTCGACTAAATTAATAGCAAATCCATAACATATTAATAAAATAGCCACTAGCCTAATATATCTAGACTCTGTTACCATTTTCCAACTTTCTTTTAAAGTCATCTGATTTTTTTTCACTCTGAACTGTAAGTTTTCAGTAGTAGATATATCTAAAATACGATGATTTAACACCCAAAAAGAAGCTAAGCCTATTATGCCTAAAACAGCAACCACTGTTATAACCAATTGAATGGAAATAACACTTGTCGAGCCTTTTAAAACCAATAGCTTAGTAAAATAATCATTCATTGCTGGTAGATTTATTAAGAACTGACCAGATAAATATAAACCTGTTTGTCCCAGCAAACCAAATAATGGATAAAATCTTTTAGACTCATCAACGGTAGTAATTTTATTTACAAATTGCCAAAATAAAAGAGCAAATATAGCATTTGGCCATAATTCTGCAATAACATAAAATAAAGAAAAACTCCAATTAGATAACAGTAAAATAAACCATTTAAAATTAGGGTAATCCATAACTAAATTTTGCGCTATTTCCACATCTAAATGTAAGCTTTGGTGGTTGGGAAATAAATAAAATGCAAACAATAAGAAAAAACCAATAAACACAGACATTATAAGGTAGAAAATATTCTCTCCCTTCATGATGCTGACTAACTTTACATAAATAATTGTAACCAAAAATGCTGCCGGTAGCACGCCCCAGAACTTTAAGAATGAAATAGTCTCTGTGCCGATCATAGTATTAATAACACTATCCTTCATCGCACGGATTAAATTTTGAATCCCAAGGATACAAAACATCATCAAAGTAATAGTTAAAAATTTAGGTAATTCACAACGAGCAATTGGCCAAATGTAATCTAGAAATTTTCCATATTTAGAAGGGGTGATAACGGCTTCAGGAGCTGCACTTGATGGCGATTTATTCTCTGATATATCCGTCATAAATATGTAGATCTAACCTTAATTGATTGAGCTCTGGCTAGGTGTGCATGATAAGCACTATTGGAAGATCCGTCAAGAATTATATTTAATTTCTATTATTTTATTTTGTATATTTCTCTAATTTTTCTTTCAGAATTTGGATTGATACACCAAGGATACTCGCAGCTTTACTCATATCACCTAAACAATAACC
Organism: uncultured Rickettsiaceae bacterium; assembly: GCA_905479885.1. GTDB lineage: Bacteria > Pseudomonadota > Alphaproteobacteria > Rickettsiales > Rickettsiaceae > Megaera_A. The sequence continues at coordinate 2,873 of CAJQOE010000018.1, forward strand.
TAACGTATTAAACAGCATTTGCTTTTCAGCACCCATTGGCGAAGCAGAATCATCAGTATTATTAGTTGATCTTTCCCTAATTTGTATATCCTCAGCACTAATTTTAGCTGATTCAGACATTAGTACCGCTCTATGCAATATATTCTCAAGTTCACGCACATTACCTGGCCAAGAATATGCCATCATTTTATCTAGAGCTTCGTTTGATAGTGATTTAGCTTCTAGACCATTACTATCGACATATTTTTTAATAAAGTACTCGCTCAAAAGACTCAAATCTCCTTCCCTTTCACTTAAAGAAGGCAACTCAATATTTATAATATTTAATCTGAAATACAAATCTTCTCTAAAATTCCCCTTCTCAATTTCTTTATGTAAATCACGATTTGAAGTTGCAATAATCCGTAAATCAACTTTTACTGGCGAATTACCACCAACTCGGTCAATTTCTTTTTCTTGAATAGCGCGTAATAATTTCGCTTGTAACCTAAAATCCATCTCGCTAATTTCATCTAGCAATAATGTACCACCAGAAGATTCTTCAAACTTACCAATCCTTCTGCTAAGCGCGCCGGTAAAAGCACCTTTTTCATGACCAAATAATTCAGATTCCAAAAGATTTTCAGGAATAGCTGCGCAGTTTACCGCAACAAATTGCTTGTCCTTCCTTCCACTTTTGCTATGAATGTAATTTGAAAATACTTCTTTACCAGTTCCAGACCCACCCGTAATTAATACATTTGCATCAGATTTTGCTATTTTATCCGCAACGGCAACAGCAGCAAGCATAGGACTAGAGTCACCAATAATACTTACACTATCATCTGAAAGTGCAGCAAATATTGCCGCTATCAAACGTTCATCCGGTGGCAGGGGCAAAAACTCTTTAGCTCCAGATTTAATTGCTAGTACCGCCTCTTTAGGTGTACATTGCACGCCATAAGCAATTACTGGTGTTGATATTTTTTCGTTTTTCATAGCACTAGTCAAAGATTTTATATCAAATTGTACATCTACCAAAACAAGGTCTGCCCCTTTGCCCTGGCATAAAAAATCCACTCCCTGTTCACAAGACTCAACCATCACAACTTTAGCTTTCCTTGACTTTGCAATATCTATTGCTGTCTTGATCTCACTATTGATGTTTCCAATAATTAAAAGTCTCATATATAATCGCAATTCTAGTTAACTAAAAAACTAACTCCTCCAAGGAGGAATTTCAATATTGACAAGCTGGTTTTCAATCATAGCTACTTTTTCTTTAAGCCCCAAGAACTTTTCTTCTCTAAGCAAGCCAATAGCTTGATTTTTATAATTGGAGCATACTATCCCAAGCTTGTCGCCATCTAGATCAGTTATTTTAGTCTCCTGCTCTTTAACTGCAAATTTCGTACCAAACTGCAGTTTAAAAATTTTTTTCCTTACAATGCCTTGATATTTTACCCTTGATATAACTTCCTGACCAACATAACAACCTTTATGGTAATCAATAGCATTTAACTCTTCCGCGCCGTATTCCACTGGTATTGAACGGTCATAAATTAGATCTAAATAGCCATCAATTATGGCATATTTATATTTATCGAAAATATACAAATTATCTACTAATTCATCTAGCAAATTGACTTTTTCTATCCCTACCATCGAGCGATAACCCAAGGCTTTATATCTTGGGTCTTGCAGAGAAAATTCTACATCCGATTCGATTTGGGCTTTGGAATATACAATATTATAATCCAAAGACACGTCTTTTACACCAAGATTGCTGCGTAATTTATACATATTTAGGCGTTTTAGAAAAACATCTAAGCTAGTTTTATTTATATCTAAAAAATAAGATTCGGCACTTTGCTGATAGACAAAAAAATCAAATAAATATCTCCCTTGATTACTCAAAAGGTAATTATAAGAATAATTTTTTTTTATCACGTCGTTAGTTGTCATTCCTTGTAAAAACTTACCTGAATCTGGTCCAACAACATGAACCAACGCTCTATCTTTCAGTATTTCTATCATAAAAACACTATTTTATAATTTGACGGAATATTTTTTCTAAATCTGGTTGCGAGGCATTTAAATCTTTCACTTCTTGACCTATAGCACTAATGTCTTTAAGCAAAGTTGAGTAATTACTTTCCCCTACATTAAACTCAAAACGTAATACATTATCTGATAATGCTTTCAGCTGTATTTTCGATGAGATTTTTAAATCTTTCAATTTGACAGGTTTATAAAACTCAACATCAATATGCCTAGTCCCCAATTCTGTCAAAAGATTTTTCTTTGAATCTTGTTTGATAATTTTACCATGATTGATAAAAGCTATTTCATCACATAACTCTTGAGCTTCTGCCAAATAATGCGTAGTTATAATAATAGTAACACCTTGCTTATTTAGCGTTTTTACATATTCCCAGAGCTGGGTACGTAGATCAATATCAACACCTGCGGTAGGTTCATCAAGAATCAAGACTTTCGGTGAGTGCACCATAGCTTTAGCAATCAGAAACCTACGCTTCATCCCACCAGAGAGCTTTTGTGGCATTACATATCTTTTATCCCACAAATTAAGTGCTTTTAAAATTTCTTCGGTCTTGCGCAGATGTGGCCTAATACCAAAATAGCCAGCTGTCAGTTCCAATGCTTTTTCTATAGGGAAAAAAGTATCAAATGTCACTTCTTGAGGAACTATACCAATAAGTGACCTAGCTTTTTTAGGAAACTCATCAATACTAACACCCATAATCCTGGCTTCTCCGGAGCTTTTAACAACAGTGCCTGCTAAAATATTGATCAAGGTAGATTTACCAGCACCATTAGGTCCAAGTAATCCAAAAATTGAACCTCTTGGCACCGCAAAATCTAAACTATCTAAAGCTAGATGCGCATCATCTGCACCTTCTTTACCATAATATTTAACAAGATCTTTTATTAAAATTGCGTCTTTAGGCATCTAAGCTTCTTGGTTATGAGAATTTTTAATCAAAGTAGATAGTTCTCCACTTTCATACATTTCACGTACAATATCACACCCGCCTACAAACTCACCTGCAACGTAAAGCTGCGGGATAGTTGGCCAGTCGGAATAGTCTTTTATTCCCTGCCTAAGTTCGTTATCTTCTAATATATTAACATCTTGGAATTTTGAACCCAAAGCTTGTAATATACCTACAACCATTGCAGAAAAGCCGCATTGTGGAAAATCCGTTGTACCTTTCATGTATAATACGATATTATTTTTAGAAATTTGCTCTTTTATCAAGTCAAATATTTTACTCTCGTTCATTGGCCACCCTTTATAAACTCTAGTTATTATAATTACTTGAACTAATTATATACAAAATAGTAGCTTTAGCATATACAATTATCTAATAAATAAAAGTTACACGTGTTTGAAATTTATGCAGTCAAAACAAATAGATAACATTTTTCAAATTTTTAGCCAGCAAAACCCTCACCCCAAAACCGAGCTTGAATATAATAATAACTTCACTCTAGCAGTTGCTGTGATTTTATCCGCGCAAGCTACTGATATTTCTGTTAATAAAGCTACCAAAAAATTATTTATTAGTCATAACACTCCGCAACAAATGCTTAATTTGGGTGAGGAAGGATTGAAAACATATATAAAAACTATAGGGCTTTATAATGCAAAAGCAAAAAATATCATTGCACTTTGCTTTGTTTTGATCGATAAATATAACTCAGAAATACCATCAGAATTTGAACAGCTTATTGAACTACCAGGTATTGGGCGCAAAACAGCAAATGTAATACTCAATTGTGCCTTTGGTAAGTTAACTATGGCTGTTGATACCCATGTATATAGGGTCTCACACAGAATTGGGTTTAGTATTGGTAAGACACCAGAAAAAGTAGAAAAGGATTTAATAAAAAATATACCAAAAAAATGGATGCAGCATGCGCATCATTGGCTAATTTTGCATGGCAGATATATATGCAAAGCCAGAAAACCTTTATGTTTAGAGTGCCCTATTGCACAATATTGTGAATATTATAATAAATAAAAGATATAATTTATGGACTATCCAGAAATCAAAGCATTAAACAAAAAAGCCGACAAATTAGTGGTCATGCTACACGGCGTCGGCTCGGACGGTAACGATCTTATAAGCCTAGTGCCGTATATTCAAAATTCACTACCTAACTGTCATTTTATTTCCCCGCATGCAATAGAAGCATATGATATGGCGCCTTTTGGCAGACAATGGTTTAGTCTACAAGACCGCACGCCAGCTACTATCACGAAATTAGTTGCTAATAATGCACCCCTTGCATTTAAACTAATCAAAGATAAACAAGAACAGCTCGGCTTGACTAATGCGGATACTATTTTGTTTGGCTTTTCACAAGGCACAATGATGGGCATGTATCTTACTTTAATACAAGAAGAACCATTTGCAGCCATGGTAGGATTTTCAGGAATGCTTTTACCACCATTAGAATTAAATAATAAAGTAACTCCATTTTGTATTATTCATGGTGAGCAAGATGATGTAGTATATGCAGAAGAAAGTAGTAATACATCACAATATCTAACACAAAATAATATTGAACATCAATTACTTATAGTACCAAACTTAACACACTCGATTGATGCCAGCGGAATGGAATTTGCTGTAAAATTTTTAAAAAACATTATCTCTAAATAAAACACCATAAGGTATAAATGAACAACTTAAATAAAACATTATCCCATACTGATCCTGAAATCCTAGAAGCTATCAATTTAGAACAAAATAGGCAGTCAAAATATATTGAGCTTATAGCTTCTGAAAATTTCACCAGCAAAGCAGTGATGGAAGCACAAGGCTCTTTGATGACCAATAAATACGCAGAAGGTTATCCTGGAAAAAGATATTATTGTGGTTGTGATGAAGTTGATAAGGCTGAAAATTTAGCTAAAGAGCGCTTAAAAAAACTATTTAATTGTACCTATGCTAATGTACAACCTCATTCAGGTTCTCAAGCAAATCAAGCAGTATATTTAGCGCTCATCAAGCCAGGCGATACTATATTAGGTATGTCTTTAGATTGTGGCGGGCATTTAACGCATGGCGCGGCCCCTAACATTTCTGGCAAATGGTTTAATCCGATATTTTATAACGTTGATCCTAAAACACACCTAATTAACTATGATGAAGTTGAACGCTTAGCTCTAGAGCATAAACCAAAGCTTATTATAGCTGGTTTTTCTGCCTATAGCAGAGAATTAGATTTTGCACGTTTTAGAGCTATTGCAGACAAAGTAGGCGCTTACTTAATGGCAGATATCGCTCATATAGCTGGTATTATTGCTGCTGGCGAGCACCCTAGCCCATTCCCATATGCGCATGTGGCCACATCAACTACTCATAAGACGCTCAGAGGCCCGCGTGGTGGTATTATCATGTCTGATGACGAAGAAATAGGAAAGCTTCTTGATAAAGCCGTCTTCCCTGGTCTACAAGGCGGTCCATTAATGCATGTGATTGCTGCTAAAGCAGTAGCCTTTAAAGAGGCATTGAGCACTGATTATAAATCATACATCAAGCAAGTAATTACAAATGCTCAAACCTTAGGCAAAACCCTACAAGAAAGAGGCTATGATATACTGACTGGCGGCACGGATAACCACATTATTGTACTTGATCTACGTAAACAAGGCCTAACTGGCAAATTGGCTTCTGCCTCTTTAGATAATGCAGGTATTACCTCGAATAAAAATACTGTGCCCTTTGATAAAACTTCACCATTTGTGACTTCGGGTGTACGCCTTGGAACCCCAGCATGTACTACTCGAGGATTTCGTACGACTGAATTTAAAATTGTCGGTAATTTAATTGCAGATGTGCTAGATGGATTAAAACAATCTGAAGAAAATGGACAAATTGAACAAAAAGTATTTGCGCAAGTATTAGAGTTGAATGCTAAATTTCCAATATATAGCTAAATTTTATGAAGTGCCCCTTTTGTCAATCAACAGATATTTCTGTTAAAGATTCTAGAGATACCAATGAAGGTAAAGTAATTCGCCGTCGCAGGCATTGTAGCGATTGTAACGGACGTTTCACTACCTTTGAACGAATACAAATAAGAGAGTTAGTAGTCGTAAAAAGAACGGGAATAAAACGTCCATTTGATCGTGTTAAAATACTCAAATCGATTACAACGGCGCTGCGTAAAAGGAATATTGCTGACGAAGAAATTGAAAAACTAACAGATAAAATAGTAGTAGAACTCGAAAGCTCTAGTTCCACAGAAATAAACTCACGTATGATTGGTAAATTAATCATGCAGGAATTAGCTAAAATTGATCCAGTAGCCTATATTAGATTTGCATCTGTATACAAAGACTTCGCTACTGCGCAAGATTTTGCCAAATTCATCAGTAAAATTAAAAAATAATTAAATTATATCCTCAAGGAGCACTTATGCAACCAATAGCTAAAAAAATAAAACATGAATTTGAACTACACGGAACAAAAATTCACGATGATTATGCATGGTTACGAGCTAATGGATGGCCCTCTAGCGTGACTGACAAAGCAGTTATTACTTACCTAGAAGAAGAAAACGAGTATTTTAAAAATTACATAACTCCCCTAGAAGATAAAAAACAAGAGTTTTTTGAAGAATTAAAGGGACGAATTAAACTTGATGATCAATCAACATATACTAAAAAAGATGATTTTTATTACTATACCAGGACCGAAGCTGATAAAAACTATACAATATATTGCCGCAAAAGAGGCACAATAGATGCGCCTGAAGAAATAATCCTAGATGTTAATAATCTAGCCATAGGCAAAGAATTTACCTCACTTGGAGCATTTTCAATCAGCCCTGACCATAAATTAATGGCCTATTCTGTAGATTTTACTGGTGGAGAAAAATACACGATAAGAGTTTATGATTTAGAAAATAAAAAATTCTTATCTGATGAAATACCAGATACAATTGGTGCAGTGGTATGGCATGAAACCATAGCTGGTTTTTTCTATTCCCCGACAGATGAAAAATGGCGCCATGATAAAATCAAGTTCCATAAGCTTGGCGTCCCACCTAAAGAAGATAAGATAATACTCCACGAACCAGATCCGCTTTATTATGTTGGCGCATCTAAGTCATCTAGTAAACAATATATATTCATCAACATTAATGGACATGATAGCAATGAAATATACTACATAGCTATGCAAGATCCATCTTTTACGCCCAAGCTATTAAATAAACGCATGGATCAAATCTTATATTCCGTAGATCATAATGATAAATATTTCTATAAGAGCACCAATAATAAGGCTAAGAATTTTCACATCTTACGCACCGAGTCTTCTAGTTATACAGAAAACTCAAAATGGGAGATTTATATTGCTGAAAAAAAAGATGCGTACTTATCTGGATTCGACATTACACAAAATTATTTGCTACTTAACTACAAAGTAAACGGTTTACCAGAAACTACAGTCCAGCACATTGAAGATGGAACACAAAAAATTCTTACTTTTCCTGAAAGCGCTTATACAGCCGGAATTTACTCAACGAACTATGATGAAGATGACATAAGAGTAAATTATTCTTCTCTTGCTAGGCCAACTACTATTTATAGTTACGACTTCCATACTAACGAACTAACAACAATAAAAATTCAGGAAATCCCAACTGGTCTAAACCCAGATGATTATACTGTAGAGAGAATTTTTGCTCAAACTGAGGGAGTGCAAGTACCAATTAGTCTTTTTTATAAGAAATCATTATTCAAACAAGATGGTTCAAACCCCTTATATCTATATGGTTATGGTTCATACGGCATTGGTACACCTCCAGCTTTTCGAAGCTCAGCAATTTCTTTGGTTGACCGTGGTTTTGTTTACGCAATTGCACATATTAGAGGCGGAGATGATCTAGGGCACGATTGGTATGAAGCAGCAAAGTTTTTAACTAAAAAACGTACTTTTAGTGATTTCATTTCAGCTACTGAAACCTTAATAGAAAAGAAATATACCTCAACTGGTAACATAGTAATAATGGGAGGTAGCGCTGGTGGTTTGCTAATTGGGAATGTCATCAACCAACGACCAGAATTATTTAAAGCAGCCATAGCTCACGTACCCTTTGTAGACGTGCTAAACACCATGCTTGATGGTGACTTACCACTTACACCAGGTGAATATAAAGAATGGGGTAATCCTGAAGATAAAGAATATTTTGACTATATCAAATCCTATTCTCCATATGATAATGTATCAAAGCAGCATTACCCGCACCTATTTGTCACTGCTGGTTTATCTGACCCGCGTGTTGGTTATTGGGAAGCCGCCAAATGGGTCGCTAAGATTCGCGACTATAAACTTGATGATAACTTAATATTATATAAAACTAATATGAGCTTTGGACATATGGGCGCCTCTGGTAGATTTGATTATTTAAAAGAAGCCGCAGAAGACCTAACGTTCATTGCCAATATATTTGAATTGTAATTATAGATAACAACATTACGATAGAGACATGACGCTGACCCCTGTTAATTCATATTTAGAAAATAAAATTGCAGAAATTTTATTTTCTAAATTGTCTAGAAGCTAAATTGTTATTTCTATAATGTTTCGGTTTATACTGTTTATTACGCGCAGATTCTTTATGAATCGATGATTTAGAGTAAAAATATGAAATGATTGTGATACATGCAAATGCTGATATCGCAAATACGGATGCTGAAATTACACTTTCAACCAACACAAGCATTAAAGTTGTTATCGATACAAGTCCAACAAATACCAAAGCAAACATACGTCCCAAGCGCGTAGCTCGACTGTGTTTTTCTATAGTTAACAAATCCATTGAATGCCTATGATTTTGCTCTTTATCAGCCATATCAAAAAGTTTTTCAAACGTGCCTGGATTTAGTTCTTCATATTGTTCCATCATATCAATTGGTGGCAATACATGCTGATACTTCCTACGGACTAGGCTAGCATCACTTTGTCTAGAATTAGAAACTCTGCTATAGCCTCTATTCAAACGATTATTATCAAAAAATTTCTTAGTTTCTTTCATGTTTTTTTAACTCTTGATATGACTTGTTGATATCATTTTCAATTTTACAGAAATATTCGGCAACATCCAAGGTTTCCGCACTCTTTATAGGCATGGCTCCCAACCTGAACACACTCAAAAAGCCAGAAAGAAACTTCTGAAACATTAGATTATTAAACATCAACTTTTTACAATATTAGATTCCGGAATTGCCGGTTCACCCCTGAAATTTACTGCATTATTAAAAGAATAGCAACAAGTTCTAAACTTTTTGTCACATGCAGGTACTAATGTGACTCGTTTATACCCTGAAAAATCTAATTCTAAAGCCGAATCAATTTCAATATAATTACCGTTATGTGTTAAAATTTTAAATTCTCTATGATCCTCTGTCCTTAACTTACCGCCTTTAAATAATCCGTCTTCCACGTCTTGAATATCACATATTAGCAGATTAACATTATGAGATAACAAATCACAATTTATCACATAATCCTCTATATTAATCATGCATTTATTATCGCCAAACTTAGCACGGCAGGTTTTACTAAACATTTGTAACAATGATTGACCATATTTTATGGTCTCGGGCTCACAACGCATTTCGAAATCTAAGTCATTTACATTATATTGTGTGCAGATATATGTAACCAAATGTTTTATTTCGTCATTTTGTAAGTACATAATTTTTATATTAGAGCCAACAAGTTTATCGTCTTTACTGATGCCATACTTTTCAAAAACTCCATGCAATATTATATGATTTTCAGCCGAATCATTAAATATTCCTGAGATTAATGACAAACCAGAATATGGCAAATACGTATTACCCTCATGTGTTATTATAACATTTGCAGATGTTAAATAATATTCTTTAACACCTTGGGCTTTAATATAAAACAAGTATATTTTATATGCACTCATTCATACACCTCAATTAATTCAACATCTTCTACTTTGATGCTACCGTCGGAATTAAAACTATACTGAAAATTATCAGCAGCAAAACGTACTGGTACATCAAACACAAAACTAGCGCAAATCTCTACATTCTTTTCCAAAACATAAGCTAGCTTCACTTTGCCACTACTGGCTTCAATAGACTCTATTTCAACAGGGTTGTTTTCCACCCATATTGTCACACTATCAACAATTGGCTTAGTAATAACACGTATATATGGAGATATGGCATCTGCATATGTTTTTTGTAATTGAAATTCAGCATTCACACCGTCACTGGTGGCTATAATTTGCTTCTCTACCTTGTAATCAAAATGATCTCTTAAACGAAAAGAAAAACGCTTCCCTGCTCTGGCTTGAAAAAAACTATTAAAAGCCTCAAACTGATTAGCCGATAACAAGCAATTTCTTAAATTATAACGCCTTTTAGGTATTTGCGAATCAGAGTTACGCACCTCTCTACCAGACATTGAAACAGCCATTGAAGTAGAAAATTCTGCCGACCCTACAGCAAATATTTCAATATATTGAGGTAATCTAACATCATGGAAGTTCATTATATACCTCCTTTTTTATTAGCGCTTTATAGCTAATTGTTAGTTTATTAAGCACTAAATCTTTAGCTTTTTCGAATTGTAAATCATTAGCCTTAATACCAGCTACTATATAACCAGCGAAGTTATTATTATCCGATCTAACAATAGTTGCTATACGATCTGCAAGTTTGACAAGTAACTGATGATTATTATCTTTTGCGTAAGCAGAAATCTGAAAGTCTATAGAATATATAGATTCAAGATGACGTGAAAAATCTTCAGCTTTTAGAATGTTTATTAGTATAAATGGAGCCTTAGCATCTTGCACAACACCCAAATAAATTTTATTTATGGATTGCATAATCTCCTGATCATCAAACAACAATGTGTATAATCGATTTTGAAAATCATGTATAAATGTTAGTGACATGTTCGTTCTCTTCTATAATCAATAATCTTAAATTTCTAAAGCAATTATATTAAGTATCCTTCCTCGCTCATCTTCATCAATGATACGTTTTATTTCAAAAATTCGCTCATGAAAGCTAATACGCATTTCGCGCTTAATACCTTTGATGAATCTAGTCTTAAAAATAAAATATTCTTCAGTTATCACATTCCCGAATGCCACACCTTCTAGAGATGTAAAGCCATTATCACAAACTGGTTTTATCTCTGCAAAACTCTGAATAACTTCTTCCCATTTTTCTTCTTCAATAGCATTATTTGCTTGGTTTTCTAAGAAAATGATTTTATGAACTAATTTAGAAATCATGCTTTGTTTTTTCATAAGCTCTCACTAAATTTTTATTTCTCTATACGGAATGTAAAATGTAATCAGCTATTGACCCCTTTAAGGATAAAATTGTAATCAAAATTGACCCCCTAAAATGGCAATAATATATCCTTCATAAAAAGTTAATTATGAGGGGTTTTTAGAGAGATGTTTATAGTGGAATCAATA
>CAJQOE010000019.1 GCA_905479885.1 uncultured Rickettsiaceae bacterium
CAAAAAATGTAATTATTGGTATAGCCACTAAAATTGTAAAAAATTGTAGTTGGTTAGCAAATAATACAGATCTCAGCCCGCCAATTGTAGTATAAGCAACTATAATACCATAACTTAATATTACGCCCCATACGTAATCGACCTGCAATATATATTCAAATATACGTCCACTCACGCTAATTTGCGCTGCAACAAGTCCAACAGATACTAATATAGCTGATAAGCCAGAGATATAACGTCCTGGCGCGCCGTAATACACGCTCATTATATCGCCTACACTTTCAGCGCCATAATGTTTGACAAGTCTAGGTATTATATAGATGGCAATTAGTATATCTATGGGTATTGCAAAGAATAATCCATAGCTATAAGCAATATTTTCTGCAAAGGCCTTTTCTGCTATACCAAACGTTGTCCCCCCGCCAATAGAGGAGGCGAATATGGTTGCTACGAGCACTAACTTGCCTTTACTGGCTTTATCGCTGATTCTAGAAAATCCTTTGAACCCAGATTGTTTGGATTTTTGCAGTATTCCTATAGATAATAGGGCAACAAGATATGCAAATACTATAATAATATCTATCATAATGTTTCTTTGGTGTTCTGTTTATGCATTTTTTCTAAATATAGTATTAATATCAACGAGGGTACTGTAGCAAGAGTAGTAAAGATATAAAATATCGCCCACCCAAAGCTTGCAACTATATACCCAGAAATTGCAGGGAATATAGAGCGCGACAGCCCCATCATGGATGATAAAAAGGAGTATTGTGTAGCACGAAATTTACCTTGGCAAAGAGACGCAATAAAAGCAATATAAGCCGCCATGCTCATACCGCCACTGACACTCTCAAAGCCAGTAACTATAAATAATAGGTAAATGTCTTTGCCATAAATCTCTTGAAAGACAAAGAGGATATGCGCTCCAGCATGTATTGATCCAAATAGTAATAAGCTATCATACAGGTTTTTTGTTTTCATCACATAACTAGCTATTAGTCCGCCAATCATTGCTGAAGTGACGCCAAATAGTTTGCCTGCCGTAGATATTTCAAATTCATCATAGCCAATATGTAATAAGAATGGATTTATCATCATAGTAATGAAGTTATCTGGCAAGCGATAAAGTATTAAAAACGCTAAAATTAGAATAATATATTTAGAGCTACCTAGGGGTTTAATTATTTTTGCAAATAAACTTTCTGTAGTGGATGGTTTATCAGATATATAAGTTTGTTCTTCTTCAATAGATATAAGGTTTTTTGAAAAAACTATTAGTAATATTGGAAAAATTATAATTATAACGCTGAAGAGTTCATAAACTAAATTCCATTGTAAATATTGGGATATATAGATCGCCCCAGAGCTTGATATAAGCATACCAATTCTATAGCCAAACACATATACTCCTGATATTTCTCCTTGCTGTCGTTTATGTACCATTTCAGTCCTCAACGCGCCCAGGATGGTGTCTTGAGCAGAGGCGAAAAAAGAAATCATTAAACCACATATAGCAACCGGCATTAATTCATTTGCGGGGTTTAGTTTGCTCATAAGGTAGACACTAGTACTGAGGCAAATTTGTATTAGCACTATCCAAGATATGCGTTGGCCGAAGAGTTTATTTAATATAGGTAATTTTTTGGCATCAAATATAGGAGCCCAAAGGAAATTAATTGCATATGGTAACGAGACTAAGGCAAAGACGCCAATAGTTTTTATGTCTATATTTTCTTTAGATAGCCAGAAATTTAAGGTGTTGCCACTGATCATTAAAGCAAAACCGCTCATAAGGCCAAGAAGCCAGACGATAAAGAATGTCTTTTTAGTAAGCATTAATTCCTATATTTAGAGATTAGCTGGATAGTATCTACTTTAAAGACATAAGAGTCAATAAGAATGGGTGTTGTAATTTGTTTTTATTGACAGAGGCTTATATTTGCAATAGAACTATTAGGTATTTACATGGCTTGTAGATACTGTTTTAAGCAGTTTCAATATATTGAATGTCTAACACTCAAACGCTTACAATTTTAGATAAAATCAAAGACATTTTTTGGCCTATAGAGCGCTCAGAAATGAAGCTTTTTATGCCTATGGCATTGATGATGCTGTGCATGCTATTTAATTTTGGATCATTGCGATCTATAAAAGATAGTTTAGTGGTGCCTAATATTGGTGCTGAAGCTATTAGCTTTTTGAAGCTATGGTTGGTATTGCCATCAACGGTAATATTCACCATGTTATACGTAAAACTTAGTAACATGTTTGATTATGAGCATTTATTTTATCTTATAGTTTCTTGTTTTCTTGGTTTTTTTATATTATTTACCTATGTATTATTTCCATATCAAGATTTATATCACCCAAGTGAAGCTACGATATCATCGTTAATTGCCTCTTATCCGAATTTAAAGTGGTTTATATATATTTTTGGTAAATGGAGCTATGCATTAATGTATATTTTTTGCGAGCTGTGGAGCGTAGTAATTATTAACCTGCTATTTTGGCAATATGCTAATCATATTTTTGATACTAGGTCGGCAAAAAGATTTTACCCAATCCTAGGTATGCTTGGTAACGTGGGGTTGATTTTGGCTGGGAATGTTTTGATTGCATTTGCAGATATTTCTGGCGTTGCTGATGTTAACATAACAAGTAATTATGCAGATAATATAAATTTTCAGTGCGAAAGTGTGCTAAAGCCAATAATGCAAGTAATAATTTGTGCTGGTGTGCTGGCAATGGTTTTATATCGGTACATTAATCATTACATCTTGAAAAAAAGAAACATGAAGAGCGGATTTTCTGGGGCTAATGAAAATACCAAAACGACACTGTCTTTTATAGATAGTATCAAGCTTCTTATGCATTCGAAATATATAGGTCATATTGTGTTATTAGTGTTGTGCTATGGCTTGTTGATTAATATTCTCGAAGGTCCATGGAAAGCAAAAGTGCGGGAGCTTTACCCTAATACAGTTGATTACTTATATTTTATGGGACAGTTTAACATATGGATGGGGGTTTCGTGTGTTGTATTTATGGTGATCGGGAGTAACATTTTGCGTAGGCTATCTTGGTTGACTTCAGCGCTGATAACGCCATATATGCTTACTTGTACTGGGTTGATATTTTTTGGTTTTGTAATATTTGCAAATGATATAACTTTCTTTAGCGACGGTGTTCATCCAATTTATTTTGCGGTAATTGTGGGTGCAGTGCAGAATATATTGAGTAAATCAACGAAATACTCTTTGTTTGATTCAACTAAGGAAATGGCATATATACCGTTATCATTAGAACTTCGAACTAAGGGTAAAGCGACTGTAGAAGTTATAGGATTAAAATTTGGCAAGTCGTTAGGGGCATTTATACAGTCATTTATGTTTATACTTATGCCCATGGCCACTTTTGATTCAGTAACAGTATATTTACTCGGAGTGTTTGTGGTAATAGTTGGAGTTTGGATCTGGAATGTAAAAACTCTGAATAAAGAATATGTGCAGTTAAGGGGCGTAGAAAATGAAATTAATTAAATTTATAGTAATAATTTTAGTATTGTTGTTAGCTGCAATTTCTGGGGTTTGGTATTATGCAACAAATCACGTGGCAAATGAAATAAACACTAAATATGCCGGGCAAAAATTTGCTGTAAAAGGAATTGATAAAAATGATTATTTTATTACTTTCGATAAAGCTGTTCCTGCTGGTTTTCCATTTAAAATATCTTGGGAATTTAATGGTTGGGCAGAAGAAAGTCGATCAGCAAAAATCTCATACTCCTCTCCTATTAAATTAGGGTACGATTTATTGTTGCAACAAATTTTTGTAAGTTATGATGGAGAAATCAAGTCTGCATACAAGCCTGAAAAACATGGGTTTGGCTCAAAAATAAAGGTGAATGATTACAATATTAAGGTTGATCTGCCATTGAGTCGTTCATTAGTTGATACGTTGAAAAATATGCAAGATCCTGTAGAAATAGTGAACCATTTGGGTAGTATTAACGTTTCTAGTAAAAAAGTAGAGATTTTTGATTTAATTGATGATGAAAAATTCTATGATAAAGAATATGAGCGCTTAAAGTTAACGTTCGTTCCACAAAAAGAATATAAAACTTTAGAGGATTTATTAGCTAATATCCCGCAACATTACACAGTAGATTATATTGTAAAAATGCATCCGATGAAGGCTACACCTAGACGCTTGCCTGTTAGCTTGTTTTATGGATTCTCTGCATTGCCATCAGGTATTGATATGGCAGCTAGTGCAGTAATAAAAACAGCTGGTAATAATATAGATGAGATAAAAAAAGGTCTTGATATAAAGGCTGATATAGTTTGTGATTCTTCGTATGCTAATATACAAAAATTTAAGATTTTATATAAAGCTGGTAATGATGTTGCTGGTCGTGATTATGTGCTAGATACAAATTCAAAGATACATGTAAAAGCTGGTATGTTCGATGAAATATTCTCTAGTTATAATAGAATAGCGCTACAGGTTATCGCTTCTCCGGTAGGGCGTATAGTAGATAAAGAAATTCAGTATATTATCGCTAATAAAGATAAATTTAGGTTTAAAGATCTTGAAAATAGTGACTATGATTTTAATTTAAAAATGAACTCATCGTTCAAGCAGAATAAAATCTATGTAAAACTTGATGATTTTAGTGTTTTCTCAAAAGATTCAGGGTTTAAACTTCAGCATGAAATGGAGACCGAAGCGACTCGTGATAAAAAATGGTTTGCTAAAGGCTTGCTTTACGTGAAGAATTATCCTGAAGTAATAGATTTTACATCTGGATACATATATAGATTTGGTAAATTTAGATTTTTGTCTGAAGAGGCTAGAGCTCTTTATGTTGATGTGAACACTGAATTTTTAAAGAGTATTTCAGATCATCCAGATTCTACTTCTAATGATTTGAGTTTTGAATATTTAATTAATTCCAAGAATCTAGATAAAATGCAATTTGGCAGTGTCCAAGCTGATAAAATACTTCAGTTATACACGTTGATGCTATATAAGAAATTATTTGGCAAAGTAGGGCATGGAGGTGATGTGTTGTCTAGAATGCAAGAAATTATACCAGATATAAATGCTAATGACCCTATATTGCAGCAAATTTTACCAAAAATTTCTGGTGATGCGGTAGGTAGATCCATTCAGAAAGAGATTGATAAAGCGCTGCCAAGTGATGCTAAAAAGGCAATTAATAAACTGTTACCTAAGGGTGTTTTTAATGGTAAGGATTTACTAAAAAATCTGAATAAGTAAGGGGTATTCATTTGAACTTAATCAAGGAAATTCATAGTTATTTATCTGATGATATAAAATCAATGAACACATTGATTGTGGATAATTTAGCAGTGGATGAGGAACTTATTACTTTAGTTAGTAATCATTTAGCTAATTCTGGTGGTAAACGTATGCGTCCGGTATTGACTATCTTATCTGCTAAAATGTTTGGCTATGAGGGGGGTGATGCAATAAGATTAGCATCAGCTGTGGAATTTATTCATATGGCCACTTTGCTGCATGATGATGTAGTAGATGGTAGCAAAATGAGACGTTTTTTACCATCAGCTAATGTGCTTTGGGGTAATAAAGCTAGTATCTTGGTTGGGGATTTTCTTTTTAGCCAATCTTTTAAAATGATTGTTTCAACACAGTTAATGCCAGCCTTAGTGGTTTTATCTAATGCATCTGCTGTAATAGCAGAGGGAGAAGTATCACAACTGGCGCAGTTGGAACAAAAAAAGCTACTGTCGGAAAAAGAATATTTGGATATAATTAATGCCAAAACAGCAGAGCTTTTTGGCTCTGCATGTGAAGTTGGTGCCATTGTAGCTGGTAGAGAAGATTGCGCAAAAGACTTAAAAGAATTTGGTCTGCGCCTTGGAAATATTTTTCAAATAGCTGATGATGCTTTGGACTATTTTGGTGATAGCGACAAAGTAGGAAAAAATGTAGGTGATGATTTTTATGAAGGCAAAATAACATTGCCTTTGATTTTGCTTGCGAAGAAAATGTCAGGAGTAGATGGTAGAAAATTGCAAAAATTGTTTGCAGGAAAAGAACGTTCTGTAGATGATTTTACATGGGTAAAGAATTTAATGCAGCAATATAATTTACAAGATGATATAATATTATATTTACAGGATATTAAACAAAATGCATATGATGCGCTGGAAAGAATTGATACTCAAAATAAGTGCAAAGAATATTTAAAAAGTTTAGTAGAATTCGCAATTAGTAGAACGCATTGAT
>CAJQOE010000020.1 GCA_905479885.1 uncultured Rickettsiaceae bacterium
GTATGATGTTGATTTTTGGGTGTTTTTCTAGTTCCGATCCAACCATATCTGCAAACAAATCTCGATCCATTGCAAGTGCTGATCCGGCTGGTACCTGTGTACTATCTGCAGCTTTTATAATTAAAGAATCAAGCTTACGCATTTCGGCATGCAGCAAACCAATCGCACTGGTAGGATCATCATTTCTAAATGAATTAGAACAAACAAGTTCAGCTATTTTATCTGTCTGATGCGCTGCTGTAGTACGATTTGGGCTACGCATTTCGTATAAGTTTACTTCTACTCCTCTATTAGCTGCTTGCCAAGCTGCTTCAGCCCCAGCTAAACCACCGCCTACAATATTTAATTTTTGCATTATCTATATAATTTATGTTTCTTGAAAAGATAAGAATAATAGAACAATAATCCAAGTAATACAAAACAAATTGAAATTAAAAAACCATTCGCCCCGAGCGTGTTTTCTGAAGTATCAATAGTAATATGCCCGCAATAATACCCAAACGCAGAACCAAGTGAATAAATTGATAGAGCGCTGAATAAATTTATACCCCTAAATTTGCTAGCAATAATCAATAAACTAGATGCGAATAGCGTATATAATAAAATAACAAATATAACTCTCCCTGCTATGCTAAGCATGGTATATTTACCCCATTCGGGAATTGCTACAAACATTAAAACTAAGATGACTATACAAGCAATACTAATTTTATGCTTATTAAATTTTGAAATATATATAGTATTAATAATTGCAGCTATTATGACGGAATATATTCCTATCTCTCCTCTTATATCACTACTAAATATCATCAAAGAATCTACTAAGGCGTACACTTCATAACCATTCTCTACGACCATAATTACATAAAATATGGTAAAACCTACTAAAATTTCGACTTCCATTCTTTTTATTACTTCAAAAAACCTATATTTATCTAGATCAATTTTTTGGCTATATGCTGGAGAAAATAATAATATCAACAAAAAGATACTCATTGGTAGTACATTAGAAACTATCAATGCCAGTGCGGAATCAGCATCAGTTATAGTAAAGTACTCAAACGTGCCTGCAATAAGATATGCAATTAAAATTGACCCCACATACACGGTAATAGAATAGTTGTCATCTATTTTATTATCGATCAAAATGTAACCCAAAAGCAATGTAGCGACTATGATAGTAGTGGATGTATATATAAAAAAGTAAAGTAGTGTTATTCCATGTGAGCTATCTATAAAGATAATATTAAATACACTGAGGAAATACAGAAAAACACTACAAATAATAATCCTCTTAAAAGCAAATTTTTTTACAAATAAGAGTAGAATAACAGTGGCTGTGATACGCCCCAAGAGTTTAACGAAAATAATTTGATCATATTCCGTAAAAGAAACGTCTGACAAATGCATGAATTCTTTTATAGAAACTTCATTTGCAAAGACACATACAAAGTATGCTACCATACAAAAAACATAGGAGAAAAAAGGTGATGAAGTATTGTTCTTAACCATAAATATTATTTGCTAAACTAACCTAGTTGGTATATAAATTTTTAATAGTATTGGCAACTAGGCTAACAAATTGTTATTAAACAAGTCACCATTAATATTTAAGCCTAAAACTATTAGCTTAAAAAATAAAGAGATTGAATATCCAAGATAGCTATATTGCATTTAAGATGATGTATGTTTGCCTGCCTTTATAAAAACAATATTTAAATAGATTTTATGAGAAAATATGCAAAAGAAAATAATAATCGATGCAAACTTCCCTTCGGAAACAAGGGTGGTTTTACTAGATAAAAATAATAATATAGAAAATATAGAGTTTAGCTCTTCCAATAAAAAACAAATAAAAGGTAATATCTATCTAGCAAAAATTACCCGTATAGAACCATCACTGCAAGCAGCTTTCGTTGATTATGGTGAAGATAAAAGCGGCTTTCTACCATTTAGTGAAATCCATCCAGATTATTACCACATACCGTCAACAGATAAAAAAGCCGATGCTTTTGCTGGCAGAGAAATTAACTCTCCACAAATCACTCCTGAAGACCTAGCTGAAAAGCAAAAGAATAATACATTTCACGAACTTATAGATAGCGATGAAATTGACATTAACGCCATAGCTAAAATGGTGGATGATAAATTACAATCTAACATAGATATAGAAGCTGATGAAAACGATATAGACCCAATTTCAAAAGCGCCTTCAAATAATGAAAAACGATATAAAATACAAGAAGTTCTAAAAAAAGGACAAATATTACTCATCCAAGCTACAAAAGAAGAGCGTGGAAACAAAGGTGCTTCACTTACTAGTTATATTTCTTTGGCTGGAAAATACTGTGTATTAATGCCTAATAAACCTTCTCATAATGGTATATCTAGGAAAATCTCCAACCATGACGAGCGTAAACGTTTAAAAAAAATCATTAGTGACCTAACGGCCTCTAACGAGCATAATATGTCAAGTGTGATTGCAAGAACGGCTGGTGCTGGACATACTACTTTAGAGATAAAAAGAGACTATGATTATTTAGCTAAGCTATGGAACAAAATACGCGAAGCAACATTAAAGTCTAAAGCGCCATGCTTTATTCATCAAGAAGATGGTATTTTGTTACAAACTATCCGTGATATGTTTGATCGCAACGTTAAAGAAATAATAGTACAAGGCTCTCAAGCTTATAATTCTTGTGTAAAGTTCATGGGTGATATCTTACCTGGTGAAATCAAAGCAGTAAAAGAATATAAAAGTAAAACACCTATTTACACAAAATTTGGTATTGAGGATCAATTAATCAAGCTGTATCAACCAATCGCACATTTGCCATCTGGTGGTTATATAGTCATTAATCCGACAGAGGCTTTAATCTCTATCGACGTTAACTCTGGTAAATCCACTGGTGAACGTAGTATTGAAGACATGGCCCTTAAAACTAATCTTGAAGCAGCGCGCGAAGTTGCACGACAAGCACGCTTGAGAGATTTATCAGGCTTATTGGTAATTGATTTTATAGATTTAAGCGAAAATAAAAATCGTAAAATACTAGAAAGATCATTATGGGAGTATTTTAGCAAAGACAAAGCAAGAATTCAAACTTCTCAAATTAGTACATTTGGCCTATTAGAGATGTCAAGACAACGCTTGCGCCCTTCTTTCTTAGAAATGAATTCCAATATGTGCTCTCATTGCAGCGGTAAAGGAGTCGTTAGAGCTGATGAATCAAACGCAATGCTAATCCTACGTACAGTTGAAAATGAAATATTTAATGGTAAATTTAATGCTGTAAATGTTTATGGTGTGGGATCATCTATTATCTACTTATTAAATGATAAACGTGCTGAAATTGAATTTATTGAAAAAAAGCACAATATTAAATTAAATTTCTTTATTGATAGAGACGCAACCTCTGACAGTTATTCTATAGAGAAAATTAGAGTAGCTGATGCTAACAAAGCAGCGCCTACATTTGCTGGCCCAGCTCTACAAGATACATCTGATATATATAATGAATCTGAGCCCGAAACAAACCACAAGCCTCAAAAACGCAGAATTGACAAACCACAACAAAAAAACTTTAATGAAAATAAAGCGCCTAAAGAAGCTGACAAACCAACAACTATAGTAGAAAACAAAGAAACTACTGAAGCTCCGCAGGAAATCAAGGCAAAAAGACCTGCTAGAAATAGAAAGCGTATTACCAAAAAAACCGCTCCTAATAAAGAGCCTAGCAAGGATCTAAATCAAGAGCCAACTAAACCAACTGATACTAAAAAATAGATCTTAAGGTGCAAGCCTTCCCCTTGCACCTTAAATTTGCAGGATGTTATTTAAAATATAAATAGAGAGCTATAAAAAAAATCATGCAATATATTCGTTTATTATTGATCGTTTTGCTTTTGCCATCTCTAAATTCTTGTGGATTCAACTCCATGTATAAAGCTGACAATAATCCTACATTCTCAGCTTTAGAAAACATCGATATTACAATGATTAATTCGGTGGAAGGAGCAGACTTTTACAACCATTTACAAAATATTATGCCGCATGGCCCTGCTGCCAAATATACACTAACAACTAATTGTAGCTTCATGAAAAGCATTAGTGTAATTCAAAAAAATTCTGATATTTTAAGAGAAGTCGTAACTATCAAAGTATCTTATGAGCTAAAGGATAAAGCTACTGAAAATAAAATAACTACCGGACAATTCTCTAGATTTTCATCATTTAATACTACTTTTTCTCCTTATAGCAACGTAGTAAGTCAGCAAGATAAACAAAAGAATTTGGCTATAATGTCAGCCGAAGAAGTAAGAAATCGTATCATGATGTTTTTCAAAAATAATAGTAATACATAATGAAATTTTACTCTTCTGGGCTAACCGATTTAATCAAAAAAATTGAAAAAGGCGGCATAAAAACAATACTTATATATGGCCTAAACCAGGGCTTTGCTACAACGGCAATTCAGCAAATAATTGCAAAGCTAAATCTAAGGGTGAACCATTTTGATGCTAAAGAAATTACTCCAACAAAATTGGAGCTAATAGCCAATAGTCGGAATTTTTTTGGACAAAGAGAATTAATTAAAATTACAAATACTGGTAGTGGGCTAAATAAAGCAATGAAAGAAGCGCTTATGCATAGTGATTTCTACAATATTGTGTGTTTTGTTACTAATGACTCGCTACCTGCGACTGGCATACGTAAATTTTTTGAAGAACAAAACCATTGTGCGTCTTTAGGATGTTATTATGATAATGAACAAACTATAGCAAAAATTATTTTGCAACAATGTACCAAATATAAAAAAACAATAGAGGAGGATGCATTATTTTATCTAAAATCACATCTTAGAGGTGATCACCAAATAATTAAATCAGAGCTAGAAAAATTATTTAATTTTACGCATGATAAATCAACAATTACAAAGCACGATATTCTACAAACCCTTAGTCATGATTTATTAGCAAGTGGCGATGAAATGTGCATATTTTTTACACAAAAAGAACCTTTGAAATTTCTAAAAGAAGTCGCAAAACTACAAGCTCAAAGTAAAAATGAAGTATTAATGATAAGAGCTTTAATTAGATATTATCTGAACATCTATACAGTTACATCAAAGCTAGAAGATGGAGAAAATTTAGATCGGGCCATCAAAACTCTTTACCCCCCTATTTTCTTTAAATATATTGATGAATTCAAGCAAGTAGTGCGCAAACATAGTTCAGATGATGCATTACGCTGTATAGAAATTCTGCAGAAAGCAGAAATTAGCTACAAAACAAATCCCAAATGCTATGATTTATTTTCGACATACTTAAAATGCAATAATTAAGCATTTTATATAGTAGCTTAGATGGTTCTGTCGCATCTGTTATCCGAGTATCTAGAAATCGTAAAAATCTTAGATTTCAGGCATTATGAAGCCATTAGCATTTGAAAATCATCAAAACTATAAAGATGCTTGCCAGCTCCAATAATTTGACCTTTCTAAATCATTCTAATATTTTCTATTCCAGCAATAGTAATTCTTGCAGAT
>CAJQOE010000021.1 GCA_905479885.1 uncultured Rickettsiaceae bacterium
GAATTTAACTGTATTGTTAGAATTTATTCATTGATCTTATAGCAGAGCTAATTTTTTCCAGTTTTATATAAAAAATAATGTCTGGTAGCCGTTAATTTTTTAAAGTTTTTTCAAAAAGCGTCCTTTTCGTTCAGACACTACCTAGGCTTTTTCTTCTTTACTAACATATTGAGCATCTTTTTGGATTGATGAACAAAATTGTTGAGCAAGAGAAGTAGCTTCGTGTAGATCATTGTCTGAATAATCAATAACAACACTTGCTGGAGTAAAACTTAACATTTTTGGATGATGTGTACTACAAGATGATAATAAAATTACCGCACTAAAAAAATATAAATACTTCATATTAATGATACCAAAATAATTTGAAACTAATAAAATACAAAAACGACATTATATTAACAGTAAACAACTCAATGTGAATTGCAAAATTAAAAAAATAAACCGTACAAATTAATATTGAACTACCCCGCCCTATACAAATATTCTTCGCTTATTCTGTAATCTAACTCTTAGCTTTTCACTCACGGCTTGTATTATCTGCACTACTTAAAGCCTCTCTATAACAGTAGACATATTTTCGCCCCTTTTTAGTTTTATTATATTCATCCTCCAAAAAACTTGGGCAAGATCAAATTATCAAATTGATTACTGAACTGCGATTGCAGTGAGGGTGGTGTTAGCAATATATCCATCAAGAATAGCATTTAATATTGTAGTATTTACTATTTTAACTTCGAAGAATGGAAGTGATTTTGGCAATGTTTGGTCTTTTATTATCTGTGTTAAACTCTTTATATCCATATTTCTTGCACTGGCAATTTTAGGTGCTTGCAACAAGGCATCACGCATTGTGATGTAAGGATCTAAAAGGCTAGCTGAAGGAGTTATAGAGCTAACATCATATGGATGGTTAGCAGCTTCAAAACGCTGCATTAGAGTAAGTTTAAAAGTTTCATTATATAGGGCAACATCGCAGTTACTGTCAATTTCATATGTAGGCCGAGCAATAAAATAAATATCAGAATTAGTTGCTTGTGCAAGCAATTTTGAACCCCGTATTTGCTGATTCTGATCAATTATTAAGCTACCAGATGCATGTTCTGCCCAAAAGGCTTTACCCCCTATATATACTATTAAACAATATAGACTTATTATGATTAAACATGCTATGTATAAAACCAGACTATAAAACAAATCTTTAATCATAATAAGCCTATTTGATAAATTATGGTCTCTAGCAATTTTATGCATATAAATGGCGAAATAACTCCGCCAGCTCCATAGAGCATAATACTAGTCCAGAGACTATATTTGCTTTTTGTTCGGTTGTAATCCTTGAATATTATTGGTGTTAAAATAAGAATTATTAGCGCATTAAACATTACAGAGGCAAGGACAATGCTTTCTAATGAATGGAAATTCATAAAATTTAGTATAGCTAGAGGTGGAAATGCAGTAGTGAATAATGCTGGTACTATCAAAAAATATTTTGTTAAATCAGATGCTAGGGAAAAAACAGTAAGCGCACCACGCCTAGCTGCCATATGTTTACATACATGCTTAAGGTCTAATAAAGCAGATAAATCATGACTTTTAGAGATAATATTACCAGACATTATAGAATGTATATCGTTGTTGCTTTCGAAGGTAAAACCAATATCAGCTTGTGCTAAGGCTAGTGCATCATTGGTACCATCGCCACACATAGCCACCACATAACCTTTTTGCTGCAAATCCTTTATAAGCTCTAGTTTTTTTTCTGGAGTAGCTTCAGCATAAGATGTCTTTATACCAAGCTTTTCTGCCATGTATGATGCTGTCAGAGTGTTATCACCGGTGAGCATGATAATTTCTACACCCTCTGCATGCAGCCTGTTGATTTGCTTCATAATGCCTTTACGGAAGCGATCTCTTAAATGTAATATGCCAATAATTTTTTTATTTACCGTCATTAATATCGGAGTGCCGTGAACCTCAGATATAGTTTTGATAATTGCTAATATATTAGCTGGTAGTTTATCTACAGATTTACCTATATATTTTGCAATGGCTTGAACACTGCCTTTTCGTATTTCTAAGCCATCATAATCACATCCACTAATCGGTTTTGAAGAAGAGAAAGGAAGGTTTTTATACAAGGTTTGCTTGATATAATTTGCTTTTATTTTGCAATGCCTTTCTGCAAAAGATTTTATACTATGCCCCTCATAGGTAGAATCTTCTGTAGAAGACAAGAATAGATATTGCATACATTTTTCTTCAGTTAAGTCGCTAACTGATTCAAAAGCAGTCATTTGACGTTTTCCGACTGTCAGTGTGCCAGTTTTATCTAGTAAAATTACATTTACGTCCACTACATTATCAAGCGCAATATGGTCGTGTACTATAATGTCTAATCGGTGTAATTTTGCTTTACCAAATATAATAATTGCATGCTGTAGCCCAGAAATAGTGGTAGGTAATAGAATTACAATAAGGTCAAGAAGATATATAAGTGGTATATCAAAACCTGAATATCTAGCAATTACCCAGACAGTGAATATTACCGAGAGAAATAAAATAGATAGTCCAAGTATAAGACGTTGTAATGCTAATTCTGATGGCAAAGATTGACGATTGATTTTTTTTAAAACATCTTTTGATCGTGCTAAGAAAGAAAACTTTCTAGAAAAAGTAACTTTCATTATTATGGAATCACTGCCTTCTATAATCGTCCCGACAGTAAGGATATTATCTTTGTTGGAGTTTTTAAGAGTATTGCCTAGCCCCCCTGTAATAGTTGTTTCGTTAACGTAACATGCCCCTCTTACGATTATTCCATCAAGCGGCACGATATCTCCACCATTTAATAGTATGAAGTTTCCAGATTTAACTTGCGCAAGCTCCACTTCTTTGAAGTCATCAGGCGCTGATAGTTTGTTAATACGTTTTACTTTTAAACAAATGGTTTTGGCTACATCTTTAGGCTCAGTATATCTAAGTTTTGATTCAGCATAACTATCAGCTAGGGTGGAGAAGAAGAGCGTCATCCAGATCCAGAAAACCATTTGAGTATATAGTGCTATATGCCCTGTAGAAAAGGTTATTTCTTGTATGAGCAAAATAGTAGCAATACATGCCGTAATGAATACAATAGCTAGCATTGGGTTGCCCAACCATGTACGCGGGCTCATTTTCTTTAAAGCCTTAAAAATAATAGTTAGAGCTGATATTTTTTGTGAAGCGCTCATAGATTATTGTTTTATTATATGGTCATGTAATAGTTTAATTGCTTTTTCGTTTTCTTGCTCATTGATGAGTAATGATATTTTTATATCTGATAGATCCGAAGCCAGAATTTCTATATTATTATCCGCTAAAATAGCGATGATTTGCCTAATTAATCTACTATCATTCTTTATACCATAACCGACAACAGTTACGGTAGAAATGTTTGCACTGAGATCGTATTTTACCAATAATGAATTGTTTTTTAAGCTCTCGAGTAAAGTTTGGCATTTATTCTTGTCAGACAAGCTGGTGATAATGCATGAATTAGTTTTGCTCAAATTGTGTAATTGTTCAATAATTACTGATTCCTGAGTAAAGTTAGCGAGTATCTGATTGAAGTTACCAAGCTTATGCTCCATATCTACTTTTAGTAGGTTTTTATTTGAGGTAATTGCTGTGACTAGGCTATTTTCCATATTAAATTCTTTTGTTTCAATAATTGTACCAGAATTGCTGGTAAATGAAGATAGTATCCGCATTGGAAAATTATAACGCTTAGCGGCAAGCGCTGCCCTTGGATGCAAAATTTTAGCTCCAGAGGTGCATAATGCGTATAATTCATCAATATTTATTTTATCAATTTTTTGGGCATCGTTAACAATCCTTGGGTCAGCACTATATATACCGTCAACATCTGTATAAATATCGCATCTAGCGGCTTTTAATGAGGCAGCTATTAGTGCAGCACTGGTATCTGAACCACCTTTACCAAGCGTACTTATATCCCCATTATCAGTAACCCCCTGGAATCCAGTAATAACTGGAATAATACCATTCTCTAGCAGTTTAATTAAGGTGCTTGAATCAATATCAGTGACTTGCGAGTTGCCATGAAGCTTACACGTCTTGAAAGGAATCTGCCAACCCTGCAAGGATTTTGCCTGCAGTCCCATAGTTTGTAATTGCAGAGTGAGCAAAGCAGCAGTAACTACTTCACCGCTAGCAAGTACAGCATCGTATTCTCGCATGTGTACTGGCTTATCTAACCTAGAAAGCTGGTTACATTTGGTGATGAGTGAATTGGTTACCCCGGCCATAGCTGAAACTACAGCTACAACATGATTATTGGCATCTATTTCGGCTTTAATAAGGTTGGCAACATTCTTGATACAATCTAAATCTGCAACAGAAGTCCCGCCAAATTTTTGGACGATTATTTCCATAGTGTGAATAAAGTTTTGCCATCATGATAGCAGTTTGTAAAAGCTTTTTGAAGCGTTATAATTATTTCTTTGTACAAAAGCTAGTTTTTGCATAAAATGGAGTTGCTTATATTTTATGTTATAAAAGAAAACGCCTTAAATATGTCTGATAACACCATTAAAGATAATTCTTCTATAGACCAAGGAGAGTTAAATAAGTTCAATAAAACTCACCAAGAATGGTGGGATTTAGAAGGTGAGTTTAAGCCATTACATGCAATAAACCCACTGCGCATAGAATATATTAATTTGCTTATCAATAAGCATTTTTCTAATACTCAAAACTTAAACATGATTGATATTGGCTGCGGAGGAGGCTTGGTTTGTGTACCTATGCACGAGCATGGTTTAAAAGTTACCGGCCTAGATGCAAATGAACATAATATCAAAGCAGCAAATTCATATGCTAAAAGCAATGCACTAGATATTGAATATATACATAGCACAGTAGAATGCTATATCAAATTAGGTAAAACATATGATATAGTATTGTGCCTTGAGGTTATCGAGCATGTAGCAAACCCAGAAGAATTTGTGCAGAATATTAGTAAATTGGTTGCCCCCGGGGGTATATTGATCTTTTCTACAATTAATCGTACCAAGAAAGCTTATCTGCTTGCTGTTTTTATGGCCGAATATGTATTGCGCTGGGTACCTAAAAAAACTCATGACTATTCTAAGTTTATTAAACCATCGGAATTTGTATATATGTTAAAAGATAGCAAGCTTAATTTGCAAGAGTTAAAGGGTATGTCTTTATCGCCTATTACACAAAATTGGTATTTATCAGATGACATAGATGTAAACTATTTTGCTGTGTTTTCTTATTAACATGCTATAGTGCTGGTTTCTCTTTGATATAAATAAAGTTAGACATGATTTTACCAGATAATCCCAAGTTAGTTTCTTTTTTAAACAAACTATTTGATACTAATGCCGAATTTGCTAATATCCATGATGGTAAATTTTTTGCCCAATTTCAAGATAAACAGAACCCTAAACTTACCATTTTAAAATGCTCTGATTCTAGAGTTCAAATGGAATCTTTTGATAAAACTCCGCAAAATGATGTATTTGCTATCCGTAATATTGGCAATCAAGTTGTCACTAGTGAAGGTTCTATAGATTTTGGAATACAGATACTCAAAACCCCCTTCTTACTTATTATAGGGCACTCTGGATGCGGAGCTGTTGAAGCCGTACTATCCGGCGAGAAAACAAATATACCTGCAATTGATCATGAACTTAGTTTCTTGAACTTAAAATCCATTTGCATGAAAGAGGCTATTGTTGAAAATATAAACAATCAAGTTGGGCGTGCTATGGTTAAATACCAATCAAAAGTGCAAACTTCTGAATTGTCTATTATTGGCGCGGTGTATGACTTTAAAAACGATTTTGGCTTCGGTCAAGGGACAGTGGTACTTACGAATATTAATGGCATCACTGATCGAGATATTATAAAAAATAAATACGCTACTGAAGTAAAGAATTTACATTGTTTATAAACTCTCAATTAATTGCTGGTTTAGTTGCTTTCATCACTCCTTGCGTGACGTGGTTTTGTAAATTTTATACTAAGTCTTTCCTTAATTGACTAATTGACTTCCCTACTAGTACATAGGAGGAATCCATTCTAGATTATCTAATGCTTCAAATACAAATAGCAACATTAATAATCCAAAAATTGCCAATGATATGCTGAGAATAATCTTACGAAACGTTTTAAAAATAGCTGACAGTATAATTAAAATAACGATTACACCCAAAGTGTAATAACCACCAGAAATTAAAATGGCGATAAAATCATTATGTATAAAATATTCAATTACTCTTTTGTTGCGTACCTCAGCTACAGCAACTGAATAATTAAATAACGAGAGAATAAATACAAAAAGCTTTTTCATAAAACAAATAAATTAATAAATTCTAAAGCAACAAACATATGCTCATCTTAGGCTTTATATACCTTCTCGCTCGACCATTTTCTTTTTTATCTCGGCAATTGCTTTTGCTGGATTTAAACCCTTCGGACATGTTTTTGTACAATTCATAATTGTATGGCAGCGGTAAAGTTTAAAAGGGTCTTCAAGCGCATGCAAACGTTCACCATCAGCTTCATCCCTAGAGTCTGCAAGCCATCTATATGCTTGGAGTAAAATCGCAGGACCAAGATATTTATCCCCATTCCACCAATAGCTTGGGCAGGAAGTAGTGCAACATGCACATAATATACATTCATACAAGCCGTTAAGCTTTTCTCTATCTTCTTCTGACTGCAACCTCTCTTCGCTTTTTGAAACTGGAGTGTCAGTCTTAAGCCACGGCTCAATTGAAGCATATTGCGCATAAAAGTGAGTCATATCCGGAACTAAATCCTTAATTACTTCCATATGCGGCAATGGATAAATCTTAATATCACCAGATATGTCCCCGATTGATTTAGTGCATGCCAGCGTATTGGTGCCATCTATATTCATCGCACAACTGCCACAAATTCCTTCGCGACAAGAACGACGAAACGTTAGGGTTGAATCTAATTCATTTTTGATTTTAATTAAGGCATCAAGAACCATCGGGCCGCATTTCTTTAGATCAATTTCGTATGTATCAACTCTTGGATTTTCTGGAGAATCTGGGTCATAACGATAAATTCTAAGCTTCCTTGGAGAATCTCCGGACTCTAATCCTACATGAACCTTACCTTCCATAACTCTAGAATTCGGTGGTAATCTTAGTTCGGCCATATCATCCTCTTCTCTAATATACTCTTTTTACTGGTGGAACCGTCTCCACTTCATCAGTATTAGTTGCCAAAATCACTGGTTTATAATCTATTTTAACTTTACCTTTAGCATCCAGCCATAGCATTGTATGCTTCATCCATTCTGCATCTTCTCGATCTGGAAAATCTTCTCTTGCATGTGCGCCACGGCTTTCCTTGCGATTAGCAGCCGCATGCATAGTTAACACAGCCTGATCTAGAAGATTTTCTAATTCCAGAGCTTCAACTAGATCACTATTCCAAATCATAGAACGGTCATTAACACCAATATCTTCATATTCCTTGCGAATAGCATCGATCATCTTTTGCCCTTCGGCCAAAGTCTCTTCAGTTCTAAATACTGCGGCATGATTTTGCATAGCTTTTTGCATTTTTAAACGCAAATCAGCTACTGAAATTTTACCCTTAGCATTGCGTACCTTATCCAATCTATCAATTAGTTTACTCAAAGTGCCTTCTTTCAACTTTTTATGAGAGGCTTCTTTGTCCACAATTTTAGCTGCCCTTTGCGCAGCTGCCCTACCAAACACTACCAAATCAAGTAATGAATTAGAACCTAATCTATTTGCCCCATGCACGGAAACACAAGCAGCTTCACCAATAGCCATAAGACCTGGAACCACTTCTTGCTTGCCTTTCTTCAAAGTAATAACTTCCGTATGGAAATTTGTTGGAATACCGCCCATATTATAATGCACAGTTGGCAATACTGGAATTGGATCTTTTGTTACATCAACTCCTGCAAAAATTTTAGCTGTCTCTGAAATACCAGGGAGTCTTTTTTCTAAAACTTCTGGCGGTAAATGGTTTAGATGTAAATACACATGGTCTTTATGCTCACCTACGCCTCTACCCTCACGAATTTCCATGGTCATTGCCCTTGAGACTACATCCCTTGAAGCAAGATCTTTGGCTGATGGAGCATATCTTTCCATAAAGCGTTCGCCTTCAGAATTTACTAAATAGCCACCTTCGCCTCTAGCACCCTCAGTAATCAAGCAACCTGCCCCATAAATTCCAGTTGGATGAAATTGCACGAACTCCATATCCTGCATAGCAAGGCCTGCACGTATGCACATACCACCACCATCTCCGGTGCACGTATGTGCCGATGTTGCAGAAAAATAAGCTCTGCCATAACCACCAGTAGCAAGAACAACTTGATGACCGCGAAATGCATGTAAAGTTCCATCATCAAGATTCCATGCAAGAACTCCCTTACATTCGCCATCTTCCATGATTAAATCTGTAGCAAAATATTCGATAAAAAATTGCGCCTTATGTTTTAGCGCTTGCTGATATAAAGTATGTAAAATAGCATGCCCTGTTCTATCAGCTGCTGCGCAGGTTCTTTGCGCTGGTTTACCTTTACCAAATTCCGTAGTCATCCCACCAAATGGTCGTTGATAAATTTTTCCTTCTTTATTCCTAGAAAATGGTACACCATAATGTTCTAGTTCAATCACACTTTCTGCCGCATGCTTACACATATAGGCAATAGCGTCCTGATCTCCAAGCCAATCTGAGCCTTTAACTGTATCATACATATGCCAACGCCAATCATCCGCGCCCATATTACCAAGAGATGCACTTATCCCACCTTGAGCAGCCACTGTATGACTTCTGGTTGGGAAAACTTTAGTAATACATGCGGTACTAAGGCCAGCTTCTGCCATGCCAAAAGTAGCCCTAAGGCCTGCACCACCAGCACCCACTACTACTACATCAAATTCGTGATTAATTACATTATAAGGCTTAGACATAAATTATAAATTCCACTATAAAGTCATTATATTTAAAACAGCTAACAAAAAGGCGATAACCGTCACTATTGAAAAAATCTGTACAGATAACAGCATAGTTAACCTAATTACGCGGCAGGGTATGTAGTCTTCTATTACCACCTGCATACCAAGAACGGCATGATAAAATCCTATTAAAGTAAACAAGGATAACATAATTATGTTACATGGTTGTTTTATAGCTTCAATCACACCACTAAGTTCGGAGCCACTTAATTGCCATGAAAATGAAAATATCCAAAAGATACAAAGCACCATCACTATCGCTGTAAAACGCTGATGCCACCAGTGCTTAGAGCCAGAGCCAGCTGAACCAAGATTTTTTGCTATCGATAAATCTGATCTAAATTTATTTTTCATAAAGAGCTCCTTACATACCTATCCAGAAAATTGCTGTCATAACAAATGAAGCAATTACAGCCGCGAAGCCAGAATAATCAATTGCACAAATTGAAAAACCACGCCCTGTATCCCATACCAAGTGACGCAAGCCTGTGCAGAAATGGTAAAAAAATCCGTAACTAACAAGAATTAAAAAAGCTTTTACTATATTAGTATCAAGCATTTCTAAATAACATGGCTCAAATTTACTAAATATCCATAATATAAACCACCAACAAAACGCTGCTAGCGCAACAAACAAACCAATTCCACTCAAACGATGCCCAATCGACAACGCCGAACTTATCTGCAGTTTATATATACTTAAATGTGGTGAAATCGGACGCGACTTCTTAACATATTCTCTATCGATAGACATAAAAACTATTTCATCCTAAAAATCTCTAATTACAGAAATTCTATAAGTAAATGCAAGTATTTACAAGGTAATCGTAACTAAAAAACACCAGTTATAGCACAATTAGTACAACTATAGTGCATTTTTGGCAAAGCGAGTAGACTTAAGCGTCTTCTATATCATTTCCGTCGCCAGCCAACGTGATGCCTAACTTTCCACTAGTGCAAGTACGTATCACATCCATTGTACCATCAGCTGCTTGCGTAATGACATTAATAGAAATTATAAAATGCTCCTGCCCAGTAGTTGTTTCTAATGATGCAAATTTGCTAAGCCCATCAACATCTCGTATATACATAATTTCATCATTTATTCTTTCCATAATCTCCAATAAATATAAGTTAACACCCAGTATTTTATACAAAGGTTATTTATGATGATAGCAATAATCTTTATCTGAAGCGACATTTACCAGACTTTTTATTAAACTATACAAAAAGACCACAATATGTTCATTGACAAAGAACCATTAGCCCACCTAGAACTACATACTGATAAAAACGCAAATTATAAGTAATATCCACTAAAAAACAAAAGTGATTTAGTTTAAAAAAAACCGTTATTAAAGAAATCCTTTAATAACGGTTTTTTTATATAAACTTAACACACTAAAGATTTACCTCTGGTTAAGACTTTCAAGGCTTACTCTCCGTCTTTAGATATTACCTTAGAATCTATCGCTTTTTTGCTTACAGTTTTTGTCTTAATAACTACTGATTTTTTCTTACCTGAAAATGGAAACTCTGGATCATCTTCACTATCAATATTATTACCCAATAATAAATTTTTAATTTGTTGACCAGATAAAGTTTCTTTTTCAATTAACGCTTTTGCCAAAATATGCAACTGATCTAGATGCGTAGTTAAAATATTTTTTGCAAACTCGTACCCCTCATCAACGATTCTTCTAATTTCTACGTCAATTGCTTCAGAAGTTTTTTCAGACCTAGTTTTATCACCAGCACCAGAAGCATACATATCTTCATTGCTTCTACCATGGAAAATTGGCCCAACAACCGTGCTTAAACCCCACTCTGTGACCATAGCCTGCGCCATATTAGTTGCCATCTTAATATCAGATGATGCACCTGAAGTAACCTTTTCTGTACCAAAGATCAATTCTTCTGCTACACGCCCAGCCATTGCAACAGCAATATCAGCTTTCATTTTTTCAAGCGCCATAGAGAAACGATCATTTTCCGGTAGACGCATTACCATTCCAAGCGCTCTACCACGTGGAATAATAGTTGCTTTATGAATCGGGTCAGATGCTGGGCAATATAATCCCACCAGAGCATGACCACCTTCATGATATGCGGTTAATTTCTTTTCATCATCCGACATAGCCAAAGATTTACGCTCAACACCCATCAATACTTTATCTTTAGCATCTTCCATGTCATTCATATCTACAAGCTTTTTACCTTTTCTTGCGGCAAGTAACGCGGACTCATTAACAAGGTTTTGTAATTCTGCTCCAGAAAAACCAGGAGTACCACGCGCGATAATTCTAGGATCAATTTTATCTGAATGCTTTATTTTCTTCATATGAACTTTTAATATCTGCTCGCGGCCATTAATATCCGGGTTCGACACTGTGATTTGTCTATCAAAACGCCCAGGACGTAGCAATGCAGGATCAAGAACATCTGGTCTATTAGTAGCAGCAATGATCACAACACCTTCATTAGCTTCAAAACCATCCATTTCTACTAGCATTTGATTTAATGTCTGTTCACGTTCATCATTACCGCCACCCATACCAATACCTCTGTGACGCCCTACTGCATCAATTTCATCGATAAATATTATGCACGGAGCGTTCTTCTTACCTTGTTCAAACATATCGCGTACTCGGCTTGCACCAACACCAACGAACATTTCTACAAAATCAGAACCAGAAATACTGAAAAACGGAACATTTGCTTCACCAGCAATAGCTTTTGCTAGCAATGTTTTACCAGTACCGGGAGGGCCAATCAGCAAACAGCCTTTAGGAATTTGACCACCAAGCTTCTGGAATTTACCAGGATTACGCAAAAAATCAACAATCTCAGACAACTCTCCTTGAGCCTCATCTATACCAGCAACATCAGCAAAAGTAATTTTTGTTCCCTTGTCAGAAATCAATTTAGCCTTTGATTTACCAAAGCCCATACCTTTGCTACCACCTTGCATTTGCTTCATAAAGAACACCCAGACGCCGATCAACAACAACATTGGGAACCATGACACAAAGATACTAAATAACGAATTCATTTTAGTATCCGGAGGAGTAACATCAATATGCACGCCGTTAATGCTAAGCTTATCAATCAAACCTGGATAATCTGCAGCATAAGTACTGAATGATGTGCCGTCTGCAAGAACACCATCAATATGTCTTCCTTGCACTTTAACAGCATTAACTTGCCGCTCATCTACCCTATTAAGAAAATCTGAAAACGCTATTTGCTCAGAACGACCAGACATGCTATCGCCTTGTAATGCGTTAAACGTCATGATCATTAAAATAAAAATAAAGATCCAAATAAAAATTTGTTTGTTCTGGTTGTTCATCTAATTAATTCCTTACAAGAAATGAGTAAAACGTGAAATAAAACTTGGTCTAAAAACAACTTCACTAATTGTATTTTGATCAAATCCATCATAATAAGATATATGGGGAATGGCTACGACTTTTTCAACATTTTTTATTACTGGCAACGTAAATATAATCAATTTATGATTATTATCACTAATATCAGCCAACAAACTAAGATTAATTTTATCCTTAATAGACACATACTCATCAAAACTTAAATGCCCAATATAACTACCAATAGCAGGGCTGTTAATAGAAATAGCGAATCTATTATCCCAGTATTGCAGCAAGCTAAGATTTAGCAAAGATTGTTCAATTGCAGATTTTTCTCGAAATATCCATAATGTGCCTCTTGTCTCTTTTACAACACAACCATGTAAACTGCATTTTATGATTTCACCAGAAAGCAACTTACCTAATAGTTTGTCTATACTACGGAACCGGGGCACAGTATTTTTTCCACCAATAATAGTTAATACGTAATTCAGCATTTGGATTTGTATATCTAAACAAGCTTCTCTTAATTTGCCAATATCAATGCCAGCAAATCCATAATTATTGATCTGCAACGATTCAGCCATAACTACAAGCAATTGTTCGTTTAACTGCAATGCACGTTCATTAGTATTTTGTACCTTGTTCTTTAACGCCTCTTTCTGAGCACTAGTTAGCAAAGAAATCTGCTTGCGCAATCTATTACGTTCATATAAATCTGATTTATTGGTAGAGTCCTCCCGCCACTGAATGCCCTGGCTTTTTAAATATTCAGTCAGCTCGTCTTTAGAGAAGTTAAATAATGGTCGTAACACACGCACATTATTATAAAAAAAACTATGAGCACTACTCAAACCGAATACTCCACTTTTTTTATTTTCACGCATTAAGTAAGTTTCGAGCCTGTCATCAAAATGGTGTGCGGTCAAAAGAGTATTTATACCAAGCTCATGACACTTGTTACTCATCAACTCATAACGTCCTTGTCTTGCTCGCTCCTGTAACGCAATTTTGCTGTCGCCACAATGCCAAGATAGTTCGAAGAAATTACAACCTAATTTTTCTGCTATTGACTTAACATACTGAACCTCTTCAGAAGCTTCAGGACGCAAATTATGATTAACTATAAAGATGGAAAGTTTGATATTGGCTCTGGGGGCCCAAGTAGAAACTAGGTGCAACAAAGCTATAGAATCAACCCCTCCAGAAACAGCAATAGCTATTTCTTTTGGCGTTGATCCTTTTAGCAAATTATCGAAATCATTATTAAAACGACTTTGAATCATTCAATAACCGTTAATATTATTTTAACAAGCCCTGCATTGATAGCTTATCTATAGTATGATCAAGATGCGTTGATAACTCTTTCTTAATTTGCTCTGCATCTTCAATTTTACTATTATCTTTGTTTAAAGTAATTTGGCCGTTTTTTGCTTCTTCAACCAAATGATCAAGAATTTGCGCTTTACTATTCTTGCCATTCATATATTTAAGAGCAAACTTATCAAAGAAGTTGATAGCAATTGGCTCATGTGCAATGTTAGTAACCCAAGTAGTATCAGGATTACTTACCTGATGTGATACTAACGAGCTTAAAGCAGGCTTGTCTAATTTAACTTTATCTTTGTCTCTTTCCTGTAAAGAAATTTCGATATACCCTTTAATGATAAGGTTCATTGCATTATTTAACAAATCCATCTCTATTTGAGCAGCGCGATTAGTGTTAAACTTTTTATTAGCCTTATCTATAATAGTTTTGAAAGACAAAGGGTAACCTTTATTTTCAATAAATACATAAAGAATAGCTTTTAACCATGGAGATGTAGAACTAATATGCTGATCTTTATTGCCTTTAAAGAAGAATTTTAATGACTCATTAGATTCTAAATTCACTGTGCTTAATTCTTTTTCTGCTGTCACATCCAAAGATAAAGCAAATTTCTTTACATCATCATTATTCAAAGAACGGTTTAATTTAACGTTATTATGACAAATCAATGTACTTCTAAATCTACGGTTAGTGATAAAGTCCATATATTGTTCTGTGCGCACTATATCGTTCAGGTTTTTTAGCTTCTCAGCAACGCCTGCTCCCATATTTCCTAGATACATAGATGCTAACGAACAATCAGACAGATATTGCATGTTATTTTTAGCAGCCTCTGTCATAAATTCATTGAAGTAAAATTGCTTATTCTCATCTTCAAGATGATCATGTCTAAGGTAATGATCTCCCTGTTTAGCTAGCAATTCAGCCTCTTGAAATAACACTTTTGCATACGGAGCTTCTGAACCTTCAAGGCTTTCTTTAACAAAATCAAGTAGCGCGCGAGATTGCGCAACTTTGTCATTTGGATTAGCAAAGCCTTTAGAATGATACATCATCATATCTCTAATAGTCCTAACCATATTCCAGCCTGGCAAAGTGTTATAACTAATATAAGCTACACCATTTTCAGTTAAGTTCTTATTCGCTATTTCAAATATTTTTTCACGTACAAATTCTGGCACCCAAGAAAGAACCCCATGACAAATAATATAATCAAACTTACCAAAAGACTCGTCAATATCGGTAATTGAGCAATGCTTTAGTTCAATATTTTTTAAACCTAAGGCTTTAATATTAGCTAATCCAGCATCAATTTGTACTTTTGACAGGTCAACACCAACATATTTACCCTTGGGATAATGCACAGCATGGGGAATTATATTCCCACCTTCTGCACAACCAAGCTCGAGCACCCTTGCAGTTTCGATTTTAGGTGGAGTCATGCCAAAAAGTGTACCCAATGTAGCTAGCTTTTCTGGGCTACTTTGTGCATAAGGGTAACTTTGGTAAGGCGTTTCGTCATATGGATTTAGTTCTATATCTTTAGTCATATCAAATTTTTATTATTTTAAATTATTAAACAGGCAGTTTAAATGTAAACCCTAATGTAAATTCGCCCACTCCTATTGTTTTCTTAATAGGCTTAGCTGCAGAAAAGTTCTGAATTTTAACATCAAAAGTATCATACTTGATTTTTATATCATTGACAACCTGAAGCTTAGCACCAAGATCAATACTCAAATTATCACCTAAATCTTTAGTAAAGCCACCGCCAAATTGCCAAACATAACAATTAATCTTATTCTTTTTTACTTTAAAGAAAACCTCCTTATCACTTTTACCAGCTGAAGCAAAAACATCTGTAGTAGAGCTTGTTGGCCTTATAGAGACTTGTGCTACACCTGCACCAAATATCACATATGGTTTGACTCCCAAGAATTGCTTTTGCATTTCATATATTAAATTTAAAGTAAATACGTTCGCTGATACTTTAGTTTCACCGTTTGTTCTGGGTATGGTAACGTTTGGCCCTCCAGGAAACAAAGAAAAACTCACAGACGGCAAACGATACGCCAATCTATATTTCGGTTGATGAGTACCAGATAATTCAATCATCATGCCTGGATAAAAAGCATAACCTACACGCCCGCCAAACATTCTAGATTGTTTTAAGCGCATTGTAGTTGTTCCTGCTTCCGCTTTATGATCAAAGCTTTTAACAATAGGCTCGGAAAGCCCAAGTTCAGTGCCTACATATACATACCTGTCTTCTGCATTATCAGCCAAGCCTATAGTTGATGATAATAAAATAGAAGAAGCTAAAAAAACTATTTTAGCCTTTTGTGTTATTTGATTCATAATTTTTCCCATTGTTTAAATAGATGAAAATTCAGGCAAATTATATAGCCATAAACTTTGACGTCAAATTAAAAACAAAAAATTTATTCACATAAATCTATACTAGAAATAATTTATAGCAATTTGCAAACAGAATTATTTAATAAGTTTAGATACTAACACTATATCTATGAGGTTACAAAAAAACCACTTAGTTTTTTACCCCCATTTACACGCTATTTTTTGATTATTTTAAGAAGTTAAATTTACGCACAACATCCTGTATATAGTATGTCAAGAACAAAAATATACTATATGTATAAATTTACTATTGAAGACAAATACCTTAGAGACTATCATAAACAGGTCAATTAATTATAGCAATTTCATCTCAACGCACATACCCAAGGAGCCACAAAATGACCAGCTTGAAAAAAACAAAATTCGAGGTAAAAATAGACAGAAGTCGAGACAGTCTGCTTACAGACTTTGGTAAAGCAGTATTAAAAGACCGATATTTACTTGAAGGCGAAGATTATCAAGATTTATTTGCAAGAGTATCATCTCATTATGCAGATGATCAAAAACATGCAAATCTCATGTATGAGTATATGAGTAAATTATGGTTTATGCCAGCAACCCCTATTTTAAGTAATGGTGGCACGGATCGCGGCCTACCAATATCTTGTTTCTTAAACGAAACTTCTGATAGCTTAGAAGGCATAGTTGACCTATGGAATGAAAATATATGGCTAGCATCAAGGGGCGGTGGCATTGGTAGTTACTGGGGTAATGTACGCTCTATCAACGAAACTGTCCGTGGTAACGGCAAAACTTCTGGAATTATACCATTCCTAAAAGTGCAAGATTCAATGACTTTGGCTATTTCTCAAGGGTCGCTAAGACGTGGCAGCTCTGCAGTATATTTACCTATTGATCATCCAGAAATCGAGGAATTCATTGACCTACGTCGACCTACTGGCGGCGATGTTAATAGAAGAGCTTTAAACATACATCATGGCGTTTCGATACCAGATGCCTTTATGGAAGCGGTTGAAAAAAATGAAAAATGGCAACTAATTAGTCCACATACCAAAAAACCTATGCACAGTGTTAGTGCACGTGAATTATGGAGCAAAATTTTAACTACTAGAATTGAAACGGGTGAGCCATATCTACTATTCGTAGATACAGTTAACAAGCATATACCAGAACATCACAAGAAACTTGGCCTTAAGGTAAAAACCTCAAATTTATGCGCAGAAATAACTTTACCAACTGGGCTAGATCATCTTGGTAACGAGAGAACTGCTGTTTGTTGTCTGTCTTCTTTAAATCTTGAAAATTATCAAGAGTGGAAAGATAATCCTGATTTCATTACAAATGTTATGCGCTTTTTAGATAATGTACTAGAAGATTTTATACAAAACGCACCAGCATCCATGGCTAGAGCTACTTATTCCGCCTCAAGAGAGCGCAGTATTGGGCTTGGTGTCATGGGCTTTCATTCTTTCTTACAAGCCCAAAACGTACCTATGGAATCGGTAATGGCTAAAGTATGGAATAATAAAATATTTGAACACATCAAAGAAGAAAGCGACAAAGCATCTGTATTGCTAGCGGAAGAGCGCGGAGCTTGTCCAGACGCAGAAGAAGCCGGCTTTAAAGAAAGATTTAGTAATAAAACTTCGATTGCACCAACTGCTTCAATATCTATCATTTGTGGTAACTCTTCACCTGGCATTGAACCATACGCGGCTAATAGTTTTACACAAAAAACTTTAAGCGGATCTTTTACAGTGCGGAATAAAAATTTACTAAAACTACTAATAGAAAAAGGATTTAATACTGATCAAGTTTGGTCTTCCATTTCAACTCATGAAGGTTCAGTACAACATTTAACCTTCTTAAGCCAACATGAAAAAGATGTATTTAAAACAGCATATGAATTAGATCAGAACTGGATCATAGAACTTGCAGCAGATCGCACTCCGCATATTTCACAATCCCAATCATTGAATATTTTCATGCCTGGCGATGTAAGCAAGCAATATTTACATGATATACATTTCAAAGCCTGGAAAAAAGGTATAAAAAGCGCTTATTATGCACGCTCAACGTCAATCCAAAGAGCTGATAAAGTATCGCATACAGTTCTGCAAGATCAAGGCATGATGGACCTTGAGAAAAGCAACAACCAAGCGCCTGGGCTACCAGCAGCTAAACCAGCAAGGATTGAAAATGACTATGATGAATGCTTATCTTGTCAGTAAAATACTAAAAATTAGGAGAAAAATATAATGTCACTACTAAATGCAAAACCAATATACAAACCTTTTTCATATCCGTGGGCTTATGAAGCTTGGCATACACAGCAAAAAATTCACTGGCTGCCTGAAGAAGTGCCACTTGCTGATGACGTAAAAGACTGGAAATACAATCTATCAGCTGGCGAGAAGCACTTGCTGACACAAATTTTTCGTTTCTTCACTCAGGCTGATATTGAAGTAAATAATTGCTACATGAAGCATTATTCACAAGTATTCCAGCCAACTGAAGTACAAATGATGCTTGCAGCATTTTCTAACATGGAAACAATACATATCGCAGCCTACTCGCATCTACTTGATACGATTGGCATGGATGAGAGTGAATATCAGGCCTTCATGAAGTATAAAGAAATGAAGGATAAATATGATTATATGCAAAAATTTGGCGTCGAAACTAAAGAAGATATAGCCACAACCCTAGCTGTATTCGGCGCTTTTACCGAAGGCTTACAGCTTTTTGCATCTTTTGCTATCCTACTTAATTTCCCAAGATTCAATAAAATGAAAGGCATGGGGCAAATCGTCACCTGGTCTGTACGTGACGAAACACTACATACTAACTCAATCATCACCCTATTTAAAACATTCGTGCAAGAAAATCCTGAAGTTTGGAATGAAAACCTAAGAAGCCGTCTATACGAAGCATGTGCAACAATCGTGCACTTTGAAGATGCTTTTATTGAACTTGCTTTTGAAGTTGGTGGTATTGAAGGTTTAACTGCGCGCGAGGTGCGTCAGTATATCAGATACATTGCTGACCGTAGATTAATGCAGCTAGGCCTAAAAGAAATTTATTTAGTAGACTCTAACCCACTACCATGGATTGATGAAATGCTAAACGGCGTTGAACATACAAACTTTTTTGAAAACAGAGTTACAGAATATACCAAATCTGCTACTACTGGCACTTGGGATGATGTCTATAAAAACATGGATATGCCAAAAGAAAACAAAGAAACAACAACTACTACC
The DNA here is from genome assembly GCA_905479885.1 of uncultured Rickettsiaceae bacterium. Taxonomy (GTDB): domain Bacteria; phylum Pseudomonadota; class Alphaproteobacteria; order Rickettsiales; family Rickettsiaceae; genus Megaera_A. The sequence goes on from CAJQOE010000021.1 coordinate 19,409, forward strand.
GAGTAAGAACTAAAATTAACACCAAATAAAGATGCAGTTTAATTTATTTTGAACTGCATTTTTATCGTATCAATAAGACAATATTTTCGTCCATGCTGAGCAGATATATAACAATTTAGATTATGAATAAACTGATTCCTTTCTTTTTGCTTATATTAACACTGAACAAAACATCTCTTTGTGCACCAATATTCCCACCAGAAGACCGAGATCTTGCTACGATTCTTAAAGCCAATAATGCCCAAGGCACTATAGTCATTGCATCTTTAAACAATGATATTATTTTTATACATAATACAGATAGAGCCAACGAGCGTTTGTCACCAGCTTCTACTTTTAAAATTCCGAACTCGCTGATTGCCCTAGAAGAAGGAATCTTGGCAAATCAATACCAAAAGATACAGTGGGATGGAAAAAAACGCTTTTTAGACGCTTGGAACAAACATCAAGATTTAAAATCTGCATTTCGCTATTCATGCGTTTGGTTCTATCAAGAGCTAG
>CAJQOE010000022.1 GCA_905479885.1 uncultured Rickettsiaceae bacterium
ATGATCTATAGCCTTGGGCTCTATATTAGGCCGTAAACATGCGAGGTAGTCCATATCAGAGTGAAAATACTCTGTAGTTTTTTGCGTTAGTTCAGAAATAGCTATCTTATCTTGAGCCGCTCTGACAATAATTTTATCATCAATATCAGTTATATTTCTGACATATAATACTTGCTTCTTTCCATATATTTTTATTAATATACGATATAGTGTGTCGTATATTACCACCGATCTAGCGTTGCCTATGTGCGGACGATCGTAAACCGTTGGTCCACAGACATACATTTTGACCAAATTAGTATCAATAGGTAAAAAAATCTCTTTTTTTCTTGCAAGAGAATTATACAATAATAACTTCATAGTTTATAAACAATAATGTATTAATAGTAATTATGTATAGTATAAGGCTTTTAAATGATCTTTCAACTAAGGAATTTGCGATAACTTATGTATGAATCAGAGAGCAAGGCTACCATCGACCAGATAGAGAAAAAAGTTGCCATGCAAATGATCACCTTTAGTATAATTATAATTATACTAATTATAACTCTAGTATCTTTTATTCGTATTTATTCAAACAAGGAAGAACGAATATTGAAAGATATGCAAACTGAAGCTATTTTACTTGAAACAGTTATCACTGATCATTTAAATTATTCTAGATATTTTGTCAATATGATTGGTAGAAACATACAGATAAATCCTCATGATCTCAATTATATACACCACATTCTAAAAGATCATTTTACCTCACAAGATTTTAACATGCTTTTTGGATGGAAGAAATTCAGCTGGGTTGATAATAATTTTTTTGAAATAGTTACTAGTACTCAAGGCATACTAGAAAGCCCCAGATATAAAACATTTATACAAGAAACTTTGGGGAATAAATTAATCAATAGTACTGATTGGAAAAATAAAATATCTTTCTATACAAGTAGTAAAATCAACAATGAATATAGTCTCAAAATCATTGATAATGTAGCCGATAGCAAAAGTAATAAATATATCGGATCAGTAGTACTAAGTTATGATATCAACACCATGATACGAAGCTTAAATCTAAGAAAAACAAACAAAAGTATTAACTTCGTTATTCTTAATCCAAAGCTGGAAGTAGTAGCTCAATCAAAACCTTATATCGAAAACCTAATAAATAATAACGAAGAACTAGATACTAACCTAACTAACGTACTCAAAACATTAAATACTAACGCAAATAATACACGAAATTTATCCTATCTTGATATGGTAAATGGAATAAACTATTTTATCACCCCTCTAAAAGGTCTACCATTTATTATTATAGTTAATATAGATAATAAGATAATAAAACAGGATATCATTGATAATGTGGCTAAAACATTCATTGAAGTATGTATATTTGCAGTTTTGTGCTTAGCCATAATAATTTCCATCTACAAAAGGGAAACCTTTTTACGAACAAAAGCAGAAAAAGCAACAGCAGTAGCTAATAATGCTACTAAAGCAAAAACAGATTTTCTTGCATTCACTGCTCATGAAATTAGATCTCCTTTAGGATTCATAGTCACAGGGTCCGAAATTATGACTAAAGAATTAATGGGTAAGCTACCAAGTAAATACAAAGAATATGCGACTGGCATTCATAATAACTCTCAGCTAATCTTAGATTTTATTACAGATATACTTGATGAAAACCAAATTCTTGAAGGTAAATTCAAAATAATAAATACTTTAAACAATATTACAGATATCATTAATGAAGCAATAAACAACAGTCTAACTCGATATAACAGTAGAAATATAAAGGTGTTATCAAACGTAGACAATAATTTACCATTGTTGATATGTGACAAGAGAAGATTAATACAAATTATGAGTAACCTAATTAGTAACAGCATAAAATATTCCAAAGATAATACTACTATCAGAATAACAGCAGAGTATGTAAAGAAAAATTTAATAATAAAAATTATTGACCAAGGCATTGGCATGAGCGAGGAAGAATTACCCATTGCTCTTAGTGCATATGGCACCGTACATGGCTCGGATTATAACAAGACTGGCTCATATGGCTTGGGGCTGCCTATTGTAAAGATGTTATTAGACGCTCATGATGCTAAAATTATAATTGATAGTATCAAAGGAGAGGGCACTACTATCACACTACTGTTCCCCAGATATAAATTGATTTATAATAATAACTAATTATGGAACATAACAAAGAACTATTTTTAAAAAAATTTAAGAGAATACCATCATCTATTCCATTATTAGTTTCACTTATATGCATTTATGGATTCATTTTACTATATTCTGCAGCAGGAGGGCATATTGCACCATGGGCGTCTAAGCAAATTACTATTTTTAGTATCTTTATGCCTATATCAATTTTAATAGCCATGTTAGATTTAAGATTAATTTACAACATTTCTTATGCGTTCTATCTATTGACGTTTATATTATTAATTATAGTTGAGTTTACTGGAAAATCTGCGATGGGAGCTACTCGTTGGATTGATTTAGGTATTTTTACTATACAACCATCAGAGTTAGTCAAAATTTCAATAGTGCTGATGCTAGCTAAATATTTTAATGAGAGTAGTAAATATAATTTTAGTAACTACAGTATGTTAATACCTATAATTGCATCCATTATACCTATAGCTATTGTAGTCAAACAACCAGATTTGGGTACCGGGATCATAACTATAATTGTAGTAATTACTATGTTTTTTGCAGCTGGTATAAGGTTAGCCTATTTTATAATTTCTGGTATTTTAGGGTTAACAGCAATGCCCTTAATATGGATAATGATGCACAACTACCAGCGTAATAGGATTTTAACTTTTCTAGACCCAGAAAGGGATCCTCTAGGTGCTGGTTATAATATAATACAATCAAAAATTGCCATCGGATCTGGTGGGTTATTCGGCAAAGGCCTCTTGAGCGGGACGCAAAGCCAGTTAAATTTTCTCCCAGAACATCAAACGGATTTTATCTTTGCGTTTTTAACGGAAGAATTAGGATTTGTTGGTGGAGTTATTTTGCTTATTTTATATTCAATATTAATAATAAGCTCACTACGTATAGCCATTAATTGTAGAGCAAAATTTGCAAAACTTATGGTAATAGGAATAACAACTCTGTTTTTTTGCCATATATTTATAAATATTGCAATGGTTATGGGGCTACTTCCTGCTGTTGGTATACCTTTGCCTCTTGTATCTTATGGTAGAACTATGATGGTATCAATGCTTATTGGTTTTGGTTTAATTATGAATGCCGCCGTGAATCAGCGCAATAATATTTAATTACTATGTTTAAATTAATATTAAAAATCCTATTAATCACTATAGATGTACTTTATCTAAGTATATTATTTATATTGCCGCTTGAATGGCATAAATTTGGATCACATAGTGAGATTTTTCCTGCTTTTGACTTAATTATTATCTATTATTTAAGTACACATAATAATATAAAATATTGGCATTTATTCTTAGCTGGAATATTTGTTGATCAAATATATAATCTACCCATAGGTACTAGCCCGCTAACCTTTATACTAGCGCATAAAGGGCTAAACCTGATAAGTAAATGGTTTGCGCTAAAAAATTATCAAACTAATTTAGCAATATTTTGCGTGTATAGCCTAGTAATTATTTTAACTCGATATTTAATAATAACTATTAAGAGCACTCATCATATCGAAGGGTTTGCTATAATATTTTATTTTTTAACTACTATTTTTGCTTATCCGATAATATCTCTCTTAATAAAAAAACCAATTCAAAGACTTAGCAAATATGTTAGATGAAAATATGCTTAATAAACAAATAGTCACTAGGCGTACTTTTGTTATAGGAATTGGAAAGCTTGGCTTATTATTCTTGCTTACAGGCAGAATGTTTTATATGCAATTCATCAAAAAAGATGATTATAAAACATTGTCTGATAAAAATAATATTAAAATGATCGTCATTAATCCAATAAGAGGCGAGATTTTTGATATCAATAACGAAGTCATTGCCAAGAATAATAGCTGCTTTAGGTTACTGCTAGATAAAAATGGCAATCCCAAATTCTCACTTGAGATAGACCTAATTAGCAAAATCCTTGACCTTGATCAGGAACAAATACAAGAGATACAAAAAAGAGTAATGCGCGCTGGGAGGCGCGTTCCTGCTATTGTCATAGATTGCTTGGATTGGCAACAAATAGCGGTAATAGAGGAAAGGCGTCCAGAGTTAAAATCAATATTTATAGATGCTGGATTTGATCGATACTATCCAAATGATGAATCTACTGTACACATATTAGGATATATGGGGCGCCCAAGTAAGACAGAACTTTTACCCAACTTTATTGATGAAAATTTTAAAGTGGGCAAAAATGGCATCGAGAACTATTATGAAAATGAGCTTAGAGGTGAATTTGGACATAAGCGTATTGAAGTTAATGCTTATGGTAAATACGTAAGAGAATTAGGTCAACACGCTAGTATTACTGGAGAAAATTTACAGCTAAATATTGATACAATTTTACAAAAAAAAGCAGCATCTTATCTAAGCCCTAAAGGATGTAGTGCAATTGTCATGGATTGTACCAATGGCAGTATATTAATTTGCAATTCTTCTCCTGGTTATGATCCTAATAAGTTTCTTAATCTTTCTAGTAACTATTGGAATAGCTTGATGAATAACCCATACAAGCCATTAATTGATAAAACTATAAAAAGCTTATACCCACCTGGTTCTATCTTTAAAATTATTACTGTCCTAGCTGCTTTAGAGCACGGTATTAATCCTAATGACAAAATTATTTGCACAGGTGGTCCTATCCTAGGAGGCAATAGATTTCGATGCTCACGCAGTCGGGGCCACGGCGCCCTAAACATGATTGATGCTATAAAACATTCATGTAATAGCTATATCTATGGTGTTGCACGACAAATTGGCGCTGATAAAATCCTTGAAGTAGCTACAAAATTTGGTTTTGGTCAACGGACAAATATTGACCTGCCAGGTGAGCTATCTGGGTTTTTACCCTCACAAGATTGGAAAAAAGAAAAATATGGCACTAGATGGGGCCTTGGAGATACGTTAAACCTCTCCATTGGTCAAGGATTTTTACTTACTACTCCAATGCAATTAACTCGCATGATTGCAGCAATTGCCAATGGCGGAAAGTTATTGACTCCAAAAATAGCCAGGTCAAAGATGGAATATACCCAAATAGATGTTAGCGCTGAACACTTAGACATAATAAAAACAGCTTTATATCATACTATAAATAGCCCTGGAGGCACTGGCTATCTAAGCCGTGTAAATTATAAATCGATGCGTATAGCTGGGAAGACTGGAACAGCGCAAGTGCAGGCTAAGAAAAATGCCGCAGATAATCTAAGTCGCGACGATATTAACTGGGAAAGCCGTAATCATGCTATTTTTTCTGGCTATGCTCCATTTAATGCACCTAAATTCGCCATCTCTGTTTATTACGACCACGGCGGGGGAGGAGGAAGAGCCGCTGCACCAATTGCCAAAAAAATTATAGAAGATGTAATGAGAAAGTATTTATAATTATTGTTTTATAGCAAATTTTACAAATACAGAATTTTGTCTAATATCTACCTTCAAATATAGGATAAATAAAAAAAGTATCATTATAAAAGAAAGCCGGCACTTCCTAGAAAGTACCGGCCCTTTTACTCTAAAATTATATCAGAATAACAGCTTATTTAATAGCTGTTACGCCTCTACGATTTTTTGCAAATGCTTCACTGTCATTGCCAATTACTGCTGGTCTTTCTTTACCATAAGAAATTGTATCTATACGATTTGTATCGATACCATGATTAGCCAGGAATTTCTTCACTGAATCAGCTCTACGCTCGCCTAAAGCAATATTGTACTCTCTTGTTCCTCTTTCATCACAATGACCTTCGATAGTGATGCTAAATAATTTGTGATCTTCTAACCATTCAGCTTGACGCATCAAAGTGCTTTGTGCTTCTGATGTCAGGCTTGAACTGTTTAAATCGAAGAATACTCTATCACCAATTACTCTTTCAAATTCAACAATATGCTTGTTGTTATCACCATATCTACCAGTAGAAGAACTACAACCAGATAGCAAAACAACAGCCATAAATGCTACTGCAATATTTTTTAACATAATAAAACTCCATTACTAAAATTAATAATTAAAATCACCCACTAGGTAACTAAACTAGTACTCACCTAAGGATAACACATATAAGATTATATATCAGCCTACATGGTTTTAAACCTATATTATAAATATTCTAAAGAGTATAAAACAGCAAGCGTGACATAAATGTCAATCACCCTTGCTGCTTTGTACAAAACAGCCACAAATATTGGCTCGGGAAGCGTTTGTGGTAGTTGGAAAAGCGCTTGGTAAATTTTTAAAAAATCTAGCAGTAATATAAGCAAAAGCTTGAGATTCAATATAATCCGAATCAAGATTACTAATTATTGCAATATCTTCTATTTTACATTCCTTATTGTCTTGGGCTAATATTTCTTTAATCCATTCAATCATTTGAGTGTTTTTTCTTCCTCCACCGCAAAGAAACAACTTCCCAGGCATGTTAGGTAAGGCAGAAACGGCGTGAGCAATAGAAGCAGATGTTAGATATGTTAATGTGGCAATAATTTCAACCGGTGAATGCGTTACAAACATATCTTTTAAAAATACAAAAGCATTACGGTCGAGAGATTTAGGGTAGGGGGCATTAAAATATTTATTCAAAAGCACCTTATCTACTAGCAATTTGTCGACTTTACCACTTGCTGCTATTTCCCCGTTATCATCAAATGGCTTACCAAAATATTCAAGCATTGCATCATCTATCAAGGCTCCGCCTGGACCAGTATCAAATGCAATAAGTCTTGCTTCATCAACATAAGTAATATTAGCAACTCCTCCTATATTTACCACAGCAACTGGTAATTGCTGGGCACGCACTAATAACTCATGAAAAATTGGCACTAATGGCGCACCCTGACCGCCTAAAGATACATCTCTACGCCTAAAATCATGCACCACATCAATGCCTGTTGCCTGAGCTAATAAATGCGGATTGCCAATCTGCAACGTCAAACCATTTTGCGGTTCATGAAATAAAGTCTGGCCATGAAAACCCAAAGCTTTTATTTCTGCAGGGTCCAACTTCGCCTTATTCAATATTTGCTGTGTTGCCTCTATATGAAACTCGGTTAGTTGCTTTTCTAAATCAAGAAATAGCCCCATATGCGTAAGTAAAGCTCGCATTTTATTTCTAAAAACTGTTGGATAAGCTATATGTATATTTTCTATAGAAACAAATTCATCTATACCATTTGTACGAATAAGTGAAGCATCTACGCCGTCTAGAGAAGTACTACTCATAAAACCAATATATAGCTCGCTCATACTAAATAACCCTTAGTCTTTTTCTTTATCAATATTTTTAGCCTGTTTGCGGCGTTCTAAATTCTTCCGCAAAGCTGATGATAATTTAATAATTTTTTCCTTGGATTTTACAGGAATCTTTTGTTTTTGTTTATTCTCTGGCATGTGATTTAGTTTTTCCTTTATCTATATCATATATTATGCTAATAATGCTGAAATATTCAATATATTAAAAAGGCCGCTATAGCTCAGTGGTAGAGCGCATCATTGGTAATGATGAGGTCGGGAGTTCAATTCTCCCTAGCGGCACCACTTTTATTGGCAGCGTCAAGTAAAGGATTATCTCTTGGAGTAATTAGCAAAGCTTTTGGTATGGCTGGTCTTCGTATTGGTTGGTTAGCATGCCAAGATAAAAAAAATGCTGAAAAATATAGAGCGTGTCAAGCATTATACTTCTATCTGCAACAGTGCTCCTGCTAAACTATTAAGCTTAATATCTTTGCGCAATAAGGATAAAATCCTAGCGCGTAACAATAAGATTGTCACTGCTAACCTTAAACTTCTTGATCAGTTAAAAGAGTTTTTGCATCATGCAAATATTTGATCCTCAGCAAATCAAGAAAAGTATCAATATCACCAAAGATTTCGAGGAAGTAATAAATTCTATCAATTTAAGATTTTTTGATATAAATAAAGCCGTCCTAGTTATAATTTTATATAACTAGGACGGCCTCACTTCACTTATGGTAACGGTAGTTTATTGATTTATTTAATCAATGTATGCATTGTTTTACCAATGTTCGCAGGCGAGTCTGAAATAACTACTCCTGCGCTTTTTAAAGCTTCTAACTTATCACCAGCAGAACCTTTGCCCCCAGAGATAATTGCACCAGCGTGCCCCATTCTCTTGCCTGGAGGAGCCGTTACACCTGCGATAAATCCAACAATAGGTTTTTTCGTTTTTGATCTCTTAATGAACTCAGCCGCTTCTTCTTCTGCAGTACCACCAATTTCACCAATCATGATTATAGCTTCTGTTTCAGGATCATGAATAAATAAATCAAGACAATCAATGAAGTTTGTACCATTAATTGGATCACCACCGATCCCTACGCATGTAGATTGACCAAGGCCAACTGCAGTAGTTTGAGCTACAGCTTCATAAGTCAAGGTACCAGATCTAGAGACTATACCAATTTTTCCCTTCTTGTGAATATGACCAGGCATAATACCAATTTTACACTCACCTGGTGTAATGACACCAGGGCAATTAGGGCCAAC
>CAJQOE010000023.1 GCA_905479885.1 uncultured Rickettsiaceae bacterium
CTTTTGCCCTAATGCTCATTCTATTTAGAAACTCTTCTCTATGAGTTTCTCCTAATTGTTTAGCCCATTGTAAATCAGCTGCATCTATATTCTTGCCTAGATGCTTTAATTCTGATTCTGTAGCTAATGCCTGCCCAGAAATAAATATTAAAATAAATAATAAAAACGCTATTAAAGCGCGCAACAATTGTTCTTGCGCCATACAAGGTACCCCCAATCTTGCCCGTCAAACGGGTATTCTTTAAATGATGAATAGGTCATATCACTAAGTCCTAATGGCCAGCAGCCTATAGCTCCTGAACTAGGTCTTGGATAAACCATCTGTAATTTGTACTGACTCTTCTTGATTTTAGGAGCAACAGATTTTCTGCATAACTTGCCGTCAATGCTCGCATCTGCTGTTGAGGTTTCTTTAGCAAGTCCTACCCTATGCATCTTAGCAAGTATACGTGATGCATAGAGACTGCTTGATTGCACTCCGCCTACATGATCTCCATTTGCTCCAGAAAAGGGATAAATATTGCCCCAACAACCAGTACACCACGGCAACTCATCGCGTGGCTTATCTACTGTAGCTGCTACGCAATCTAAAGCACATGCGGCTTGTGCAAGTGGATTACCAAACAAAAAGCTTTCAGGATTTAATAATGTCTGTAATTTATGATCATTCCAGGTAGGGTCTAATTCAGATAAATACGCAACGTCAAACGTACTCTGCTCTAGACAAATCAGATCAGTTATAAGTTCAAGCCAATAGATAAGTGGGTATACATAATAATGCACATGATAAAAACTATTATGCGATACTTTCTTACCGTACGATCTATTATAGCTGCTCACTTTCCTAACATCGAGTGCGCCAAGTTGAATACCGCCAAGACTAGTCATACAATATGGCGTGCGAGTAATATCAATTAAACGCACTGGCTCCCAAAAGCCAAGCGAAATACCAGGCACTGGTAAAGGTGGAGTACCTTTAATGCACATGCATAATGGGCTACTAGGGTTAGCTGTATCGCGCTTGCTTGGCACCGCCCCGCCACCAATTTTTAGTGGTCCAATAGAGATAGGTAGTAAGCAGCTCCAGCAAACGTCGCTTATTGGATTGACAAATCTACCAGAACACGGCACACTTGCCCTTGCAGATATAGGCAGCAATAGCGCTATTAGCACTATTATTATTTGCTTGTATTTGTAGTTGCGCTGGTCTTTGGTTCTCATCCTCCAAGATTCAGTACCAAAGACCAGTTTACACTGGAGATGTTTCATTTTTTATCCTTTAATTTATTTTGTTATGCATTCTTTAAAAATATTTATATTAACTACAGTATTATTTTTTTCTTTTCTTCTTGGGCAGTGATTATCGACGCTAAATCTTAATCGTATGAACGTGTTACCTTTTGGTCTATTCTAATCCCTATCATCATTACTATTGTTAGCCTCTACTTTGCTTTTATTTGGTGATTTTTTAAAATCAATCACTTCACTTAGCTGCTCAATAATTATCTGGTTTGATTGTAAAAAACACTGCCCACTTTTTTCTCTAACAACAACTTCTCTATTAACAAAATACAAAAAACTGTTAGTAAAAATATAGAAGTCACCAATCTTTTCCTTTAATTTAAAACCATTGCTGTATAACTCTCCTATTAAAATCTGTAGGCTTTCAGCAAATAAGACCTCTTGGCTCAAATGATCTATAACCTTGCGCTTACGGCCTATTGACATCAAAATATTCATTACAAATACAAAAGAAACACACGGCAGTACTGCGTAATGAAATTTTATTTCGCCAAGAGTATCAATAAAAAGCAATACCGCCATTGCGGCGCCCATTATCAATGGATATTCTATATTTTTATTTTTTACGAATACTGATTTTATTATTTTGTTATTTCTTGTCATTATAGAACTCCTTCTTTATTGTTATCAGTAATGCTGTACATCAGAGAAGAGCTCTTCTTTACAGGTGATGTTTTTTCTCCTGATTTTCTTGAGATTATACTTAAAAGACAGATTGCTAATGATGATATCATTACAATTAAAGCATCTGATAACAGTGGAATGAATGAAATGAATGTTAAGATATATCTCCCACTATCATTTAAAATGTCCAAATAAACTAGTGCAGCATTAGTTAAAATAATAAATCCCCAAATAACAAAACTGATATCTATAGAATTTACATCTCCCAATTTGCTATTTTTATAAAACAAATGCACCCATTTCTGAAAACTTACTACATAGGTAATAAACCCTATAAACGTAAGCGCCGTAAAAAGACTCATACATAACCCATTTGCCTTCACGCTTTGATCGTCGCTAAAAACCCCCAATATCTGTAACAAGGTTATATTATCAAAGTAAACTGACACCACTATCGGAATCATAAATAAGCCAACTATAACTCGAATTATTATTGATATGTTTTGAACTAACCTAGAATAAAATTCCTTGCTTTCACTGACCGCCTCAAAAGCAAAGCTAATCCCTAAACATGACGCGGATATTAAAATACTAAACGCGCCTAATATTGTGTCTAATAAGGAGCTTCCATATATGATCATCTGCACCCCTAAAATCCCTGCCCCCAACAACAGTATCCTATAAATTATAATAATATTTATTGCGCTGCATAATTCTCGTAAAAATGTTAACTTGCCCTTGAATCCAAAACTCATTTAGCTTCTCCTGTTAATAATTCTTTTCCAAGATTACCCCATCTCTGCTTTACTTCAGGCTTTACTTGCATTGCTCTCTTGCAATCAAGCAGCATTCCATACAAAATATATGCGTCTTTGGGGTGCATGTGGTCAAGACCTGCTTTAACCAGTAACCCTCCTAACTGTATTTTCTTTCTAGCATCTTCTTTTCTATCCATGAGACGCACTCTTTGAATTTGTATCCTGTTGTACAGCAGCTCCCTTGTTTGCCTTTGTAGCACCGCTCCCAGACCTATTACTGGGTATCTTGCTTCTTCCAAGCTCCAAAAGCTCCCTCAATAAACTAGATTCGCTGTTCTTAGGGTTTGCCGCATAGATTGCAAGACCTGCTAGTAGCTTATTGTCTAGCGTCAAACCACCGCTATTCTCTAGCACCTGAAAGATCTCATCTTTGCGCAGAGGTAGTAATTTGGCCTTTTCTATCTCTAAAGCTTTGATTTTTTCTAATATTCTGTTTGTTTGCTTGCTCATAATTATTTTTCTCCTAAATGAAATTGATCAATTCTTATTTTGTCTTTTTCTTGATATGCAAGAGCTGGGGTATATTTAATGCCAAACCTATTTGTGATCTCTCCTATTTGATCAAAATATACGGTCATATCAATTCCTTCTTCCTTTAACTCCTCTTGTAAATCAAAGGGCTTGCCGCCAACTAATATGATTCTGTCTTCTATCTTCCTCATCTCTGTTTGCTTGCTATGACCTACTTCTTCAAATATTTTATGTTTCTCTGCCGCTATATTTTCCTTGAGCTTAATCTTTAGCCAATCCACTTGGCGCTGCTCCCTAGCATCAATAATAAATAACCTTCTATCAAAATTTTCATGATCTAATGGGTTAAGCTTGGTGCCGGCCTTATGTAGTAACTTGCCACATGGCAATATTATATCCTTCTCTACTACTATCGTTGGGTCCCAATAAAAACTTCTATCTTCATCCGCATTGCTAATCCCCTCTACTGCCCGCGGGTTCTCAACTCTATCTTTGGTTATAGCTTGCATTTTCTTTTTTTCTTTCTCCATATCAACCTTTTGTAAACGCTCATCTATCATCTGCAAAAATGGCTGCTCTTCTATTTGGAACAAATGCCCCTTAACGCCAAAATCTTTAGCCATTACCGTGGTGTTTGTTGTCAATAGCAAGATTGATAATATACATCTAGTTATTTTCATTTACTTAGGCTCCTTAAATTCATACGCTATTTCTTCTATTAAATGAGTATGCACCTCTTCCGATATAGATCGCGCATTATGACCATTTACCGGACCGCGACTAAATACCACTTTACTGCTACCGCTTTCATAAGATTTTGCTATATCCTCAATTAAACCAATAACTCGCTCTACTTGACCATTAAACAACTCTAAATTTGAGCTGCTCTTTATTTTTTTAATTCTATCCTTCTCTAAATCAATCAACTCATCTTGTGATATATAAAGAATTTCAATATCAGAACTAATCAACAATGTTGAAGCCAAAACCCCCAATATTAAACCAATAAGTAGCATACTTATGGGCTTGGCCATTAATTGCAGCATTCCACCACCCTTTATTTCCACAAATTCCTTTGCTACATTATCCTTTGACATTCTTTCTCTCCGCTAATTTCTCTATTGCAACATCAAGACTCATACCCCCTTCCTGGGCCTTTTGAAGGTAATTAAAGTCTGCACTATCAGTCGAATATAAAGCATTCGAATATTCATTAAGTACCAACCTACCAACAACGTTTACTCCCGTTGCGCTTAGCAACATTTCTGAGTATTTACCAGGTACTAAACTTATTGATTTTATTAGTGGTAGCTTGTCCTTAAATGCCTCTGATTCCTTAAAAGCACTCAAGCCCTTTTCGTCTTGCTTTAGCATAACGGTCCAAGTACTATTTTCTAAAATATCTCTGCGTTGCTTAGTTTCCTGCAAATCATTGAAGTTCTGTACGCATGTAACTAAACTACCGCCATATTTTCTAACGGTTCTTGCAAATTCAGCAAAGAAGCCAGCTGCATAATCAAGTAACATCCAAGCCTCATCTACAATAATCATAAATCGTTGGCTTCGATCACCAGTAAAAAACTGGTTGGTTATTTCCATCAAAAGAATTTGTAAAATAATAGCTAATAACTTCCGATCTTTCTTGATTTCTTCAAATTCAAAAACAGTAATTTGTTCTTTAAAACTAGCGCTCTTTGAACCACTAAAATATTTTCTATATATCCCCTCTTTTGTATAAGAATAAAGCGTTGCTGCATATCCTTGTAATAACTGTGATTCTGATTGCTCTAAATGCTCAACAAAACCATTAATATCTAATTCGTAATTAGCCTTTTGTACGCTATCTTTTATAGCCTTCTCAAGCTCAGCTGCGCCTCTATCACTATCTGCACCACACATGATAATTAACAATTCCTTAGCGCATTTCATTACGTCAACAAAATCGTCACTACTCATAGATGGGGTAAAACTAGCAAAAGGATTAAGTGCGAGTTTCACTTCTCTACCAAATTGCACTATCTCACCACCCAATAAATTCGCAATATCTGCGAATGATTGGCCAATATCTAAAATAAATATTCTGACGTTTTGCGCCATCATACTTTCTGCCACAACGTTCAATAACACTGACTTACCACCACCAGATGGGCCAAATACACAAACATTAGAATTACCAGAAGCAATTCTATAAAATGGGTTCCAGCTAAATACCTGACCTCTCCTACCAAAAAGTAATATTCCTGGCTCAGGCACTCCTTTCCATTCAGCATGTATAGGTAATTTTGCTGTAACTTCATTGCCAATACATATTTTAACTAATTTATGCAGACTCAGAGCAGACCAATATAAGGCTTGCTGCATTGGCAAACAGCTAAGTATTACCGGCAAATGCAACTTATCATTTCTATCAAGCTCCCAATCTTGACTCTTCCATAAACCAAATAAAGCAACTTCTGACTCTTCTATTAAATCACTTGGGCTACTTATCATCACCTGAAAACTCTCGGTTAGAAATCTTTCGTCATTTTTAGCTCGATCATTTAAATCTCTCCACTCAGAGGCATCCCTTTGCATACCTCTATTACCACGTCCGCGCCAGCTCTCCGCAGCCTCAATAACCTTTCTGCCTCTTGCCTGCACACCCTCTTGAGCAGGCTTGTTAATATTCGTAGACACTGTATAACTAATTGCAAAACGAGCAGGAATACCTACATTTGCCTGCTCAGAACTACCAAGTAATCCAATCATCGCAAGTAAAGAACCTTCTTCTGGTAATTTTTTCGGAGAATAACTCCTTGTAGTAACCTTGGAACTGGTGTTGATAAAACCGCTATCCTTTAAGTTAAAATTAACGCCAGCAGATATAACTTGTTCATTTAAAGTCACCTTATTATCTCTGATTTTATGATCAGAGGACTGGCCTGGGGTAAACTCAAAAAACTCTTTTAATAACTTGATTAAATCAAGATCGCTACAGGTTCTAGGGCTAAGTTGAATCGTCTCTAACTTTTTAATTAAAATCCTTTTGAAAAAAGCGATTTCCTTCAGCTCCTTCTGTTTAAAATTACAAACTCGGCTAAAACTAATATATATCTTAAAATCACGTGCTATTCTTCCATCATAATCACCATACTTACTTGCCATTGCTCTCACAAAATCAGCGTTTTTCTTTGTAATCTTTTGTAATATTGGATGTGGATTTATACGACTATCAGCCCAATTTTTTAAAAGCGGCTCTACATCAGTAGATGCTAATAGAAAAAACTGTATAAAACTGTCATACGGCAATTCTTTATTAAAGAAATAATCTAGACTCTTAATTAATGACTCGTCAACACCAACAATAGGTTGAATCTCCAACATAAAACCACACACTCCACCATCTAGAAAAAACAACTCGTCTTCCTTGTCAAAATAGCGGTAATATAGATAATCAGACAAGCTACTTGCTCCATTACTCGCAGATGCTATCAATGACTCATTCAACTCAGTGCTACGCGAAGTAGATGATTCGTCGAAACCAAAATATTTAGCTGTTTTATTTGAAATACTTTCTAATAATTGCATGTTAATTTACCCCTAATCCTTGAAATACACATACTGACCATCTGAATACTCATAAGCATCATCATTATCAGTGCGAGTTAACATCTTGGTGTTATGACCGGCTTTTAACTTTGGTACATTTACTGCTTCGCCTTTATTGTTATGACAGTTTCTACCTCGACAAGTTTTTTTATTGTCTTTGTAAGCCTCCTCTATTGCTCCGCTAGTTATCTGCCTGTCTATTTCTGATAGCATGCTGCAGCCAAGGCCCTTAGCATCACCGCATTTAAACTTAGATGGATAAGTGCTGCAGCCACTAAGGGTGATTAATGTACAAATTATTGATATTGCTTTTGAAATCTTCTTTGATATATTCATTTTTTTCATCTTTTTTAATAATTATTATGTTTGCTCTTAAAAAGAATTTTTATATATTCTTCTGTCTGATTCTAATTTTATTGCCCTCTCAAATATTAGCCTCAGATGATTTTTATCAATTTGCGGCAGAGACTTTTCGCCCCCTTAGAGAAAAAATAAAAGATCACTATTTTTCTCTCTCTTTATTTTTTATTGCGCTTTCTATCCTCGTTGATTGGAGAGTGCACAGACGCATTACCACGCTGGCTATTATCATGTCCTGTGCCTGCACTCTCGTTATCGCCTATATTACTTTGAGCACTTAGCTCTTCTAAGTTGATATCAGTTTTTAAATACTTAAAAAGAATTTGTCTTCCGCTTAAATAACAGGAGTGTTTATTGTTCCTGACCAAGATTTCGCTATTCGGTAAAAATCTATAATTGGTCGTGAAAATATAATAATCTCCTAATTTATTTTTTAATTTAAAGCCAACTTTGTAAAAGCTAGAAATTAAAGAATCTATACCGCCATTAAAAACAAACTTTTCTTCTTGGTGGATGCCTGAAAAATACCCACCTCTATAAAACAAAATTTTTATAACGTGAATACAAAGACTCATTACAAACCCCATGCATAAAGCTTGTACTAAATTTAGTGGCGCATTATCCCCCATACAAAAGATCAAACCTAGTAACAATCCCATACTTAGCGAATGCTCTGTTTCTTGATTTTGATTAAAAACTGACATCTTCATATCTATATTCTCCTACTTCTTTTTATCCCTAGATTTAGCTAATCTATGCTGTACATCATTACCGCCTATATGTACGCCCTTAGTGAACATCACATCGACTCTAGTACCGCCTGGAATCAATATTACAGGTGAGATATTCTCAGCTAGCCTAATATGATAATCAGCTAACTTCTCAGCTGCAGTAGACACACCGCCCATAAGTCCTTCTTCTGCCATATCTCTACCACTGCGCTTCTTTGTACTAAGTGCTCCAAGAGAAGTAATGTTTAAACCGCCATCGCCTCTAGCAGTTGAACCAAACCCACTAAGTACACCCGAAGTGAAAGCACTTTTTAAATGCTTCTCACTCATGGATACTACGTTGCCTCTAATACCATTCATTCCATCATCACCATAGATCATTCCAGCTACTGCGGTAGTTGTCACCAGTGCATTTTCTCTATCCTCACAAACAAGTTCTTCGGCTCTTATAATTGCTCTCTCGCTTGAGATATCCCCGTAACATGAGGCAAGCAAACGACATTGTTTAATATCAACTGCAAAAGCTTTTGGTAAATTGCCTCTATTGTCTAATCTAATTATTACCGGAATAGGCGCAGATGATGATGTGACTGAAGTTGATACCGCTATACCGCCAAGTAACTTGCCACTAACATATGATGTAGATGGTATATAATTCCATGTGCTCTCAGGTCCTGATATATCATCCATTTCATAAGTGCTGGTCATACCAAGTTCAGCAGGCATCACTACATCTTCTTCAGCTCCATTAAGCATTGCTATTTCATCTTTAATGGAACTATTATCACTTTTAAGGCGACCTAATTCCTTTAAAGCAAAACTAAGTCTTTCCTTGATTTCCTTAAATTCTGATTCTTGAGTATTTTGAATCTCCGTATCTTTTTCAATAATTGAATCTTTGAGTATCTTAAGCTGCTTGTCTCTCGCCTTTTCTTCGTCATCAATTTTGTCTTCTAAATAAGACTGCCATTTCTTTTCGCCTTTGACTGAGTTAGTGGCAAGCTCTAACTGAAAGTTATTACTATCTTGCTGATGTACCACTTTAGGAGCATTAGTAGTGTATTGTGTAGGAAGTCTAAGCTTCACTAGTAAAAAGCCGCCCGCAATAACAGCTAGAATGCCGAATATTACATATAAAACCTGCTTCGCCCTAAGTTGCTTCTTAGAGCTGATTTCATTATTAGATTCCTTGTTAGCTGTAATATTCTCAATAGTTGCATCGTTACTACCCGCTTCTAAATTTGCAGCTAAATCTAAATTCTTCTGTTTCTTTTTAGAGCTAGATATTGTGGCTTTAAACTTGCCAACTAAATTTCTGATAAAATTCCTCATACCCTCTCTCCACCTTCTTCTTTAGCATCTAAAGTAATGACATACGCTCTTATTTTGGATTTAGCGGCAACGGCTGAATAAATACCATCTATACTAGCTGCTCTTACTTTCTGATACAGAGACGCAATATCATGCTCACTGATATTTACGGGTGATTTAGATTTGTTTTCAATATCAATTACAGCACCAACTACGCTGCCCCATCTATAGGTTTTTACCTGCTTGATATCTAAAGCTAATTTATTAGCAACACTGCGATTGCCGTCCAGTACATAATATTTTCCCTTTTCCCCGCTAATCATGCTTTTAAGCATCAACTTGATTTCAATATCAACTAATTTACCAGTCTGATCAGGGTTTTTACCATGCTGTAAATAGATGCTTCTGCCAGGTATATTTGCTATCTCCAGCAACATGTCCTGAACTAGGTTGGTAGTACTCTTAATACTGAGTTCTATAGTTCCACCTATTTGACCTATAGGCATAATATAAATATTACCGCCATCTTCATCGAACTTAAGTTTATATTTGCTTTCATCACCAGTTACTTGAGTAATTCTATACGGCAACATCGTGATTCTATTTAAACCAGATTTGCTAATTTGTGTTTTAATCCTATCTTCTGAATTTAATTTAAAATTAGCAGCCAGCGCTATATCAGTAAGCCCACTCAAGACAAGAAGTAATAATATTGGTCTTGTAAATTTAAATCTCATTATCTTCGCCTCTTTTTTTAGATTTTTTATTATCTTCAATTTCCTTCAACTCAAAAAATTCTTTCAACTTTAAATGTCCAGCTGCTAGTTCAAATTTTAATAAATAACTGGTTTTTTTAGACTCCCATCCCTTTCTTCCAAAGCTGCTACTTAAAGTTCCACTAGCTAGCACTTCCAAAGTTTTAACATTCACATCAAGCTTATTAGGCGTGAAATATGTCGACATATTGAATTTCTTATGTTCATCCGCAGATATTACAAAATAATCCCTTATAGCTTGCATTTCTGCCTTGCTGCGACTTGACGTATATTTAAGCACCATGTCTCTTTTGTGCAGTACTGTATCAGGCGTTAAGTCAAGCAATGCGCTTAAAAACAACAATGAGTTTTCTTCCAAATAACTCCTGGAAACTCTACCGCCAGTTATGCTCATTTCTTGAGAAATACCAGGTACCATTACGATGTTTTCTTCCATGCTAAATATCTTTAAACTTAAAAATAAATTACCGATTATCAGAATCACAAAGCCCAAAATAAACAAATTACGCTGCTTTCTGATTTGATCTAAATTTAATGCCGCTATTTTTAATTCCATATTTTTAATCCCTTAGCTTAAACTCTTATAAAAACCATCTTTGCCAACTTGGTGGTAACTTCTTACCACGAAGCAACGAAAGCAGCGGTGTATTCCAATATAACCATCTCTGTAATTTACCTTGGTGCCAGTAATTAGAAAAAATAACGCCAACTATATAACCTGGCACCGCCCCTAAAACAAACCACATAATACCAAGCTTTAAGATAGCAATAACGCTACCTACTGCTCCAAAGATAAGACCAGTAATTACCAGCCCATAAATTGTAGACTCTTTATTCAGTGCTTTGTTAAAACTTCTATTCATAATCTCTATAGACCGTAATATGCTTTAACACCCTGAAGAGCCAAACCAAAACCAATAGTTCCAGTACCAAAACCAGCTGCTCTCATGCCCCAATCCATGTTACGAGCAAAGAAAGCCCCAAGTAATCCACCACCTACCGCAATAAACGGAGTTGCGGTATTAATAAATCCCCAACCCTTATCAATTAGCTCTGTCTTTACATCAGCTAAGTCATATACTGCGTATGCATTACTAACTGATGCCAGTAAACACACCATCATTACAAAGCTAAAATAAGCTAATTGCTTGTATCTATCGCCTTGGTCTTCATTTAGTTTTAAAGTATTCATAATTTTTACCTTTTCTGTTAAATTATTTAGTTTTAAATTGTCTGTAATCTGTATTTTTAATTGCGTTTAATTTTTGTATTTTTTTTGTTATTTCATATACCGCCTACCATATTTGATTTTGATTTACTCACTTTTCACCTCTTTCTTAAGATTAGAAATGTCATCAACACTGCCGTTAACTTTAGATAACAGTGGATTTCTAGTTATTGCCATTTGAAACCCATGCAATGGATTAGTCGTGATATAGAACTTCATTGCCTCTACAACTTCCCGCCCGTTAAACTCAAGATATGCATCGATGGCCTCTGGGCTTTCTATCACCCCCAGCCCCACTTCTCTAAAACGCTTTGCAAATGCTAAACGTCTACCATTTTCTTTTAAATCTTCAGACCACACATGACCAAAATGACTCTTTGTTAATGCATAGAGATCGTCTTGCTTTTGTTGGGTGCTTTTTATGCTTTACCTCTGGTCAATACATAGGAATATTAATGCTGCTAAAATCCCTGTTAAAATGACGTTTGTTACGTTTAGTTTCTTGATATCCATTATTTTTCTCCTTATTATTTGTACTTAGCTTTTTGAATTTGCTATAGTTTCCATCTTATGCATCTCAGTCTTCATATCGACTTCTGCCAATTTTTGTACAGCAAATTTTGTCAAAAACTGCTCCTGTTTTTCTATACTTAACCTCAATCGCTCCCATTCCTTTGAATGCTCCGTTGCCCTGTCTTTAGCTTGATATTTATCTAATAAAACAGCCGTAAAATATTTACATGTTTCTTCTTAGCTCCCTATATAGGAAGCGTGCTTTTTGATAAGAGTATATAGCCCTTCTTGTCTTTCGTTATTTTTGATATAAGAATATTTCTGATCAATCGAGAGGAAGGCAAGGAATAGTATTATTATTCCAAGCAAGAGATTGGTAAGGTTTATATCTTGGTTTGTTACTGCTTTACTCATACTTATCTACTCTTTATCTTGGTTTGAGTTTTTAATTGCGATCTTTGCCTGTTCGTAGAAGTCTTTTGGTACTAAATAGATTTTACCGCCGTCTTCTAGGGATACTTCATGAATGCTGAACTTTGCGCTATGTACAACCGAGGTGACGCTTTTTATAAGCTGCTCCTCTTGCCATTTATATATTGTGTATTCTTTTTTCTTTGTGTTTGTATTTTGGTCTTTATCCGCTTTGTTATCTGTAGTCATATCAACGCCTCTCTTCTTTGGTTAATTCATCCTCAATAGCATCAGATAGCCCATCGAGGTTATATTCTGCTTTAAATAACTTGCCGTTAATGTAGAAACTTGGAGTGCCTATGAAATCGGAATCTGATGCTAATAGTTTTGCGTGGTCAAATAGAGTTTTTGACTTAGACTCATCATTTAGACATAGATCATATTGTGCATTTGATATGCCATGGTCATTTGCTATTTTGTATAGGTTTGCTCTGTAGTCTTTGCTATAAGCCCAAACATCTTGTGTATGGAGTAGATGACTAGTTAATGTTTTATAGGACTCGGTATCGCCTTTGCATCTAGCGAGCAGGCTAGCGTCAAAATCTTGCTTATTACCAACGCATTCACGCATCACGTATGCAATCTTTCCTGTGTCTATGTATTTGCGCTTTAATTCAGGAAAAACTTTTAAATGGTACTCTGAGCAATGAGTGCAGGTTGGCGCAAAATACTCAATGAGAATTACTTTGGCGTCTCTGCTCCCTATTACTATGTCATTATTGAATATACGTTCGTTACTTAATTCATTAGCGCATTTGTGAGAAATTTCGCCATGTGTAGAATTTGCAGGCGAGTTATTGTAATTGTATTTACCGCTGTTTGCTAGAGAGTTACTTGCATAGAATAGAGTAAAGATTATCGTTAGAAACGAAATGCAAAATATTTGAGTAGTGAGTTTGCCGTGATTTAACGCATGGCTACTACATGTATTCTCAATATTATTGCTTGTAGGCGTATTATTTGTTATATTCACTCTAACCTCAAGGTGATTTAATTATTGCTTTGTTGTTGTCTTCCAACGGATATTAAGCGTCTCAATTCTTAGGTATCCGTTGGTGTTCTTTTTTCTTCCTTCGCTTTATTATTATAAACAAAGCTACTTTTTTGCTTTTTTATCCCGTGTAGCATTGATCTACAAAATCAAATAACGCAGTGTATAAAGTATATTTAACATAAAAAACTTTCCATGTAAAGCCCTTGAGAAAAAATATTTTTCTGTAATTCTTTTAGTAAAACATTTACATTTCAAATAAAAAATGTTAGCTTTTGTCCGAAATTAAAAATTTAATCTATGCTTTATGTCAAATATAGTAAAAAGAATCAGCGATCTAATGGCGCAAAAGGAAATAAATCCCGTTGAAATAGAAAGAAAAAGCGGGTTAAGTAGAAATACTGTTTATAGTATTCTTGCTGGCAATTCTAAAAGCCCAAGTGCTGCAAATTTACATTTAATTGCAAAAGCACTTGGCGTCACTTTGGAATCCATTTTAATAGACGAGGGGGAAATTCAAATTAGCTCCCTTTCTGAGGAGCAGATGCAAGCATTTGCTGACACCACAAACTCTACAATAAATGTTATAGTTTCAAAAAAGATGGTTTTTTCTTTAGATGAATTAATATCCATCATTAAAGAAGTATACCAATATACCCTTAAATCTACCCCCCCTTCTGTAGATAACAGATTTATCGATTGGCTACTTGATAAGCATCAAAAATAATTGATTAATTTGTATCTGCCCACAAATCCATATCGTATTTTTTGCAGTATGATAACATAGAGATTGTATCAGGATGCTCGATGCCAAATTCTGCAATTTGTGGCTTCCCAAAACATTTATAATGATAAGCATCTTGTTTTTTACATGAAGCTTTTGCTCCTTGCGTATAAAGGTAGCTTACCTGCTCAATGTTACCTCTTTTGTTTTTATATAAGTAAAAATAAATTTTCTGTGCATTTCTGTATGAGGTAATCGCCTTTTCTATCTTGTTTTGAGAAAACAAGATATCTCCTTGTACTACATAGCAATCAGCTAAATATAAATTTTCTGAATAATCATCTTTCTTGGCGTTAAGCTCTTTGTCTTTTAAAAATATCTGCATTGCTTTGGCTATATGCTCCGATGCTTCTGATAATTTTTTTAGTCCTAATTCGCTTTTTGCCATTTGTGTATATATTTTAGCAAAAATAATATGGTCTTTTTGTTTGCTTGAATGCATATAATACAGCTGTGTAGCTTGATCATATGCCTTTTGATACTCCTCAAGAAAATTTAATATTTGATTTTTTAGTAAATAATTAGATGTTAAAACTAAGTCATCAGACTTAATTTTTTTAAGGCGTTTTTTTATAACATTATCTATTCCTGTTAGCGCTTTTTTATATTCTCCTTGTATAAAAAACAACATCGCCTGAACATTATCGTTAAAAGGTGTATTTTGTAGTTTAGGTATATATTTTTTAGCAGAATCAGCGTTACCCGTTTTTAAATCATTTAATGCAAGTTGGTAAAATAAATCAGCCTTAAGCTCGTTATAACCAACAACATCCTCATATACTTTTTCTGCCTCCTTGCTGTATTGAATTGATTTATCAAAATCAGAATACCTGTTTCTATAATACCTTGCTATACCTTGCAATAAATCAGCGTATCTAGCTTTTTGATCGTTGTCCATTGATGATACTTTAAGGGCTTTTTCTTTTTTTGCTCTATTTAACCATTCTACTAGCTTGTCTGCGCCAAAATAATTAGAGTAATTATTATAAATGGTTATCAAATACGATTTGATGCTCATCGTTTTAAGTAAGTTTATTTTATATTTTTCTGCATGCTCGGAAATAACTTGAAAATTTTCAGATACAGTGTTGCCACCACGAAATACATGGAATTCTGATATAGTATCAGGTGTTGATGTTATAAGGTTATCAACCGTCTTTTCTAGGATACTCTTTACTCTTTCTCGCCCCATCATTTCTAAAATTGTTTGCATGATTATATCATGCATTTCAAAAACTGGATTTTTTGCATCAGCTTCAATGTTAGTAATTAGGGAAAATTTAGAAATTTGGTATATATCATCTTCTATATTAGATTTATCACTAGCAATATATTTTAAGAAATCTTTGGAAAATGATTGGTTATTAATCAGAGCTATTTGATACAATAGCCCTACTGCGCTAGGAGATAGCTTATCGATGGCAACGCTTATGTTTAATTTTATTTTATCGGAGGATTCTAATATTTTTCTTTTGTAAGTCTCTAGCTCTAAGCCTTTAAATTGATTCAGTAATTGAGCTGTTTGAACCACAAGTATAGGATATCCTTTTAAATTATTTGACAAGAAATCTGTTTTTGTTTTAGATGGTTCGTGTAATATGGATTCTGCTAATTTTATACAATCATCCTTATTAAAATTTGCTAATTCTATCGTATATGGCAATGCTTGCTTATCCTGAGAGGCAAAAATAATATGACCATTATGCTCTAAGTCCACCACGTCTTTTACTTTTGAGTTTTCCGATACCTTTAAATTATCCAATACTAATAACGAATTTTTTTTGTCTTTTATATAATCTAATACACCATTTTTTGCTACATCAGCTTGCTCTGCAATACCAGCTTGTCTTTCTTTGTTTAATATTTTTGCTAACTTTAAGAATTCTTGGTTTATATCTAAATTACAATCTATAAACCATATTAGGTCGTATTTGTTTTGATTTTCGTATGCATAAATTCTGGCGATTTGAGTCTTTCCTATGCCACTCATTCCAACGATACTCGTCGTATTATATTTATCTAAATTCTCACCAATCTTTTTAAGTTGCTTTATATGATTTACAAAATAACTCACTGGGGTAATTAGGTTGGTTATTTTTTTGTTATTTGATGCAGAGCCAGCAATTGCATTAATTGGTAAAATTAATAATAAAATTATGATGTATTTTTTCATGTTCTGAACTGAATTATATTATCTTCCTCTTCTTGATCCTGAGTTTCTGATTTCTCAACAATCTTCACATAATTCAGGTTATCATGTTCAACTATACACTCAAAGTTATCTTTTTTTAATATGTGGAATATTTGGTTTATTCCTACGCAAAAAGGGTTGGCATTATTCGCTAAGAACTGACTTGAGAACTTTATCAAATCCTTTTCATTATTTATGGATATTCCATTATAACTGCATAACAACCTTAGCGATCCTTCTTTTTTTAATATCTCAATAGAGATCTTATACTTATTGGTGTTAGGCTGTTGTTGTAATATAAATATTATGCAATTTATTATGCTGTATATAATTTGATACAGAAACTCCTTAGAAATAAACCTAACACTTTGCTCGATGCTATAAATGCCTATAGATATATTTTCTTCTGAATTAACAAACCTATCTGAAAAACTTTTTACAAGAGCCTTTGTGTCAATACATTCCCATTTACTATCTGAGTGATGCAAAATT
Source organism: uncultured Rickettsiaceae bacterium (assembly GCA_905479885.1). Lineage (GTDB taxonomy): Bacteria > Pseudomonadota > Alphaproteobacteria > Rickettsiales > Rickettsiaceae > Megaera_A. The sequence continues at coordinate 16,652 of CAJQOE010000023.1, forward strand.
ATAGAACACGGTATATCCTTTATGTCATTCATCTGAACATCAGGATTTGTTTGGTCGTATGTATACATAGCTAACTGATTAGCTTTTTTAGAAAATAGATGATTAAACTCTTTATCCTTCCTATTACTATATTCTAAGTTCCATATTTTCTTCATCAAGGAATCTTCTTGCACGTTAAGTGCTTTTTTGTAGTCATCTGTTGCTTTATTCAATTTGAATAAGTAATGATTTTTATATTTTTTCTGATATAGCCTATTAATGTACTTCACAATTAGTATTTGAGTTATTACAAATAACATCATGATGAGCGATGCTAGTATCATTAATGATATAAATGGCTTTTCTATCTCGTCTTTAAGCTTCTCTATATATTGAGACCCTAATGATATTGATATAGATAGTCGGTTTTTGCGGTCAATGTGATTATGGTATATTAGATGATAATTATCTAACTTGGAGTTTCTGTGTAGTAGTTGGTTGTTTATATCTATTTTATAGTAGATATAATCAGGTATATATTTATCTAGCGCAGAAGAAAAATCAAATAAGTTTTCTTTTTTGCACTGTGTCGAGTTACAAACAATAATGTCCGATTGTTTTATTTGAATTTCTATATCTTGATTATGCCCATTAATATGCATTTTACTTAGTGCATCATCTAACTTAATGGTGCTATGATTTAAAATCATCTGATAGTAAACT
>CAJQOE010000024.1 GCA_905479885.1 uncultured Rickettsiaceae bacterium
TCAAACCAAAACAAGAATATCTAGAAGCAACGGAGGCAAAAGTTGGTGATCTTGAATCAGAGATCACGCATTTGGATTATGAGGTTGGGAGTTTAAGCGAAAAGGTCACACATTATAGTGAGACTATATCTGATCAGAAGAAGGAGATCGAAAGACTTGGAGCTACTGCTCAGAAGATCCTGAATAATGTAAATCATGAGCTACGTCTGCCAGTTGGTAATGTAATGAACTTTGCAGAGCTATTGCAGAAAGGTTTGGGCAAGCACTCGCCTAAAGTGCTGAAAGAATTGTCGGAGGAGGTGTACAAGAACTCGACTCGTCTGTCTAGTATGATTTTGAATATGCTTGATCTTGCTAACCTAGACGTTAGGAAGGTGCACCTTGAAAAGACAATGATCAATTTTAGTGAGATAGTGAAAGATAGGGTAAAAGTTTGTCGTAATATGTATTTGCAGGGTAAGAAGATAGATTTCAAGTTGATTATTGATCCTGAGATAATGGTATCAGTTGACCCCAACTATATGCGCCAGGCTGTTGATAACTTAGTAATCAATGCGATAAACTTTAGTGAGACTGGTACTATTGAAGTTAGGGTTGAGAAGCAAAAGAATAAGGTGATGCTAAGCATCACTGATCAAGGAATTGGCATACCGAAGGAGGATATATATGATATATTCACGCCATTTAAGATGGGGTCGAATACGGTATCCAAAGCAGAGGGAAGAGGAGTTGGTCTTGCGCTATGTAAGTCGGTTATTGAAGCGCATGATGGTATTATCGTTGTTAAAAGTGACGGTAAAAAAGGAGCTACATTTGAGTTTGTTCTTGGGCTGTAGGGTTTAATTGTAATAAGTATAAGTTAATTAATAGAAGTTAGTTTTATGTCTTTTGATATTGATGTTGCTATTGTTGTTGGATTTTTGCTGCTTACTCTCGTCGTTGGTCTAGGACATAGCGATAAAATTAAAACAATCAAGGACTACGCCCTTGGAGGAAGAAATTTTTCTACGGGTGCATTGGTGGCCACCATAACGGCTACTTGGATTAGTGGCAGTGGTTTTTTTATTACTTTGTCAAAAACCTATTCGGATGGATTGTATTATACTATTGCTTCAAGTGGGATGGCTGCATCTTTTATTCTTCTTGCTTTTGTGTTTGTTCCTAAAATGCAAGAGTTTTTAGGCAATACTTCTATTGCAGAAGCTATGGGAGATTTATATGGTGATAAAGTGCGTATAATCACAGCTATAGCCGGATCTATAGGATCCATAGGAGCCATCGCTGTACAATTCAAAGTATTTGGTAGTATTTTTATTTACTTTGCTGGTGGTTCTGTTCCTCTGTGTATAATATTAGCTGGTAGTATAGTAACTATATATTCTGCCTTTGGTGGTATAAAGGCTGTGACATATACTGATATGTTACAGTTTTTTACTTTTGGTTTTGCAATACCAATAATAGGAATTTTAATTTGGAATCACTCATACGAACTTGGTATAGATGTTTCACATAATTTGCAGGCCAACCAATTCAATTTAGCAAAAATTTTGAATATTGATAATCCAGAGTTTTTTGGATTAATTGCATTATTTTTATACTTTTTTAACCCAAGTATAGACCCAGCTCTTTGTCAAAGAATCATGATGGGTAAAGATATTCAACAAGTAAAAAGAGCTTTTCTTATAACTGCTGTTTTAATTTTTATAATCAAAATAGCCATTGCATGGATTCCATTTTTGCTTTTTAGCATCAATCCAAACATAGAGTCTAACAATATATTGAGTTATATAATTGATAATTATACATATGTAGGACTCAAGGGGTTGGTTGTGGTCGGAGTGATTGCTATGGCAATGTCCACCGCTGATTCAAAAATTAATGCATCATCGGTGTTATTTGCTAATGATTTTTGCAAACCATTAAAAATTGGTTTATCCAAAGAATTACTTTTGTCTAAGTTATTTTCTTTTGCACAAGGGATAGCTGCTATAGTTTTAGCATTAATAAATACTGATCTACTTTCTATGATACTTTTTACTAATAGTTTTTATATGCCCACTGTTTCAGTAACTTTTATGATGGCGGTTCTGGGTTTTAGGACTAGTACAAAATCAGCAATGATAGGTATAATAGCTGGATTTGTTACAATAGTATTATGGCAAATTTTGCAAATACAAATGGATGGGATATTTATTGCTATGCTGGTGAATATATTATTTTTAACAGGAAGTCATTATCTTTTAAAACAACCAGGTGGCTGGATTGTTGCAAAATCCAAAAAAGCCACTACGCATCAGGAGAAAGCAGTAATTGACATAAAGAGACAACAATATAAAAAATTTAGCATAATTGCATTTTTGAAAAAAATTGCGCCTAAGGACGAGTTATCATACATAGGATTAGGGATTTACTTTATTGTGTTCACAATCACTACAATGTATTCAACTCAATCAGAATTGCTTAGTAAAAATAGACAAATTATTTTAATTTTGTATCAAATTATGATGGTTACTGGTGTGGTTTTAAGTACCTATCCAATTTGGCCAAATAGTATTAGTAAGAAAATAAGAACAAATATTGCACAAATTTCTTGGTCAGTAACTATTTTTTATATGCTGATTTTTTGTAATACATTTTTCATGTTTATCAGTAATTTTAGCTTATTACAATTCTCTATTTTTTCAATTAATTTGGTAATATGTTCGATATTAGTTGGTTGGTTTCCGGCTGGAATAATGATGGTAGTCGGTATTATAAGCGCCATCAGTTTTTATAGCTATTTCTTTAGCCATTATAACATTGATTTTACTGTTGGATCTCCAGGTTTTATCAGCGCCTATATTATAACATTAATAGCAACAATTTTGGTCATATTTATCAAACCAAAACAAGAATATCTAGAAGCAACGGAGGCAAAAGTTGGTGATCTTGAATCAGAGATCACGCATTTGGATTATGAGGTTGGGAGTTTAAGCGAAAAGGTCACACATTATAGTGAGACTATATCTGATCAGAAGA
>CAJQOE010000025.1 GCA_905479885.1 uncultured Rickettsiaceae bacterium
AGCAAATTGGTGAGCAAATTGCTTTAGCTATGGAAAAAGTTGGTAAAGAAGGCGTGATCACTGTTGAAGAGGCTAAAAATTTCGGTTTTGAAGTTGATGTAGTTGAAGGCATGATGTTTGATAGAGGTTACTTATCACCATATTTTGTTACTAATTCTGAAAAAATGACAGCGGAATTAGAAAATCCTTATATTCTGATTTTTGAAAAAAAACTATCGACATTGCAGCCAATGTTACCTGTTCTTGAAGCAGTTGTACAATCATCAAGACCATTATTAATTATTGCAGAAGATGTAGAAGGCGAAGCCTTAGCAACTCTTGTTGTAAATAAAATTAGAGGTGGTTTAAAAGTTGCAGCTGTAAAAGCTCCAGGTTTCGGTGATCGAAGAAAAGCTATGCTTGAAGATTTAGCTATTTTAACTGGTAGCCAGTTAGTTAGCGAAGATCTAGGTATGAAGCTAGATAACGTTGATCTTTCTATGCTTGGAAGCGCTAAAAAAGTAAAAATATCTAAGGAAGATACTATTATTGTTGATGGTTCTGGTACAAAAGTTGATATTGAAACAAGATGTGGTCAAATTCGTCAACAAATTGCTGAAGCGACTTCAGATTATGACAAAGAAAAATTGCAAGAAAGATTAGCAAAGCTTGTTGGTGGTGTTGCTGTATTGAAAGTTGGCGGCGCAACGGAAGTTGAAGTTAAAGAAAGAAAAGACCGTGTTGACGATGCATTGCATGCAACTAGAGCTGCTGTTGAAGAAGGTGTAGTTGCTGGTGGTGGCACAACGTTATTCTATGCAGCTAAAAGCTTAGAGAAATTGAAAGGCAAAAATGATGATCAGCAAGCTGGTATTAATATTGTCAAAAGAGCTCTACAAGCGCCAATCCGTCAAATTGCAGAAAATGCAGGTGTAGATGGTGCAATTGTGGTCGGTAAGCTTGACGAATCTAAGTCAAACACATTTGGATTTAATGCACAAGATATGGAATATGTAGACATGTTTAAAGCTGGTATTATTGATCCAACTAAGGTAGTACGTACTGCGTTACAAGATGCTGCATCGGTTGCTTCTTTAATTATCACTACTGAAGCATTAATTACAGCAGATCCATCTGTAAAAGAAGATTCTTCAGCTGGCGGCGGTATGCCAGGTGGTATGGGAATGGGTGGCATGCCAGGTATGGGCTTCTAAATTCTTATTTTTTAAATAAACTCACCATGTTTAAATTAATTCTCCGCTCTTTGTTGTTTATAACAACAGAAGCGGGGAGTTGATTCCTAGTTTATAGAAAATAACATTGCTAATTTATGATATTTAAGCTACAAGTTTTGTAAATTATTTATATTGTTAAGAGCTATGTTTTCATTAAAACCCTCCCTACGTACTCTAGTTATCCTTCTTATAGTTATTGCTAATATCAGTCCAGTTTTGGCAGCAAAATCACGTAAAGGCCCACTACGAAGTTTTGGAGATTATGTGCAAATTATCAACCCATTAATAGCTGGAGGCATTGCCTCGCAAGAAAAGGGGTTTGGTCACTTTGCTATAATTTATGGGCAGAGTTTTGTAGCTATGCATAGCATAAAGTACGCATCTAATCAGGGTAAGTGGAAAGCTAGCAAGAGGCCATTTATTGAAGGCAAAAAAGATCGTTATGATGGGATGCCATCAGGCCATACAAACTCGGCATGGGTTGCTGCTTCATATGTGCGTACTTTCTCTGAAGATAATCGATATTTGTCAATCCCACTTTATATCACTGCTGCAGTAACTGGTTATAGTAGAGTGCATGCAAAAGAACATACAACAGCACAAGTTCTAGCAGGCGCTGCATTGGCTGAATTTGTTACTTACATAAATAGCAAATTGGATTGGAGCAATGAATACCGGTCTCATAATTTCTATATTGGTGGAGATGAAGTTTCTGCAAGTTTTGAATTTAGATTTTAATTCATAATCTTGTTATGATAATTAAACGATAACGCAGTTCGTTTTTTATACATCCAGTAAGAAAACCAAGCTAGTTTTCAGTTACAAAAATAACGCTTATCAAGTAAAAAACTAAATTTTAATTCGTTTAGAGGTTGAAGGTGATTATACAGCCTGTTAAATATATAAGTGGATCTACCATTGATTTTGCATAATTTAGAGATATAAATAAAATTCCTAATTAATTGACTATATTCTATAAAGAATTTAAAGCGTTAGGGTAATTGGTTTAGGCTTGAAGTTATCGAAATGAACAACAAACAGTGTAAGTGATGCTAATAGCCCTTCAAACAAAGTAGGGTTATATTGCAATCAAAGCTAGTTGCATTGTTTTATTTAGTACTTAAGAACTGATAATGAGCAAAAATGCGACAAAAAGCTACTGGGTAATAATATTATTTATAGTAGCATTAATGTTATCTGGATGCTCTGGTGAGAAGTGCATCGAGGCTGATGATTTTGGTCACGCGCAGTTTACAGTATCGGCTCGTTATAAAAAGGATGAGTTCTTGGGGGCGCAAGTTGGTTCTAATCAAGTAGCACCGTGGCGTGATTCAACTTACCGTGTAAATGGCCGTCCTTTGACTATAGTTGTACGCGGTTGGGAATATAATTTAGATTACAATACTTCTGGTGAAGTATCAGCTTGGTGTGCATGGTATGGCTTAAGCGATGATACTAATACATTGTCCAAGTTTTGTGAACGTTTGCAAGATTGTCAGTTCATCGATGGGGTAATGTGTACTAATACTGCTGACGCTAGGATTGCTAATGCTCCATGTTTATTTCGACGTGGTATTGGTTTATATGCATTGGTTGCGCAAAAAGGTACAGACCCTAATTTAACCATGTCTTCACAAAGAGAGCCAGCAGGTCTAAGTTTTCACGTAGGTGAGCCGACTTCTGGTTATAAAATGTATGAAGTTGATAAAAATGGTCAGACTCGAGAAATTGGTGGGCGAGTTTATGATTATGGTACTGATACTATAAAAAAACAATATTCTGATAGTAAACTTTATTTTAAAATTCTTGATAAGTTCTATGACGATAATAATGGCCAATACCGGGTTGTTGTTAAATCAGGTATTACTCAGGTAAGCCCGGATCCTGTCACTTATGTAACGAATCTAGTTAAAACATTCTTATTTGGTGTGGATAATGATTATGGTTTAATACGCAATATTTATTTAGGGGTAATTAATCAGCCTGGTTATCGTTTAGCAGTATCTGCTCTACTTACGTTGTATATTATGTTTACGGCTTTATCTTACTTGGCTGGTAATTTGCAGGTGACGCATACTGAGTTGTTGACTAGGGTTGGCAAGATTGCCATTGTTTCTGCGTTACTTAGCACGGAATATAGTTGGAGCTTTTTTAATGATTATTTATTTGTTTATTTTGTTGGTGGCGTTGAACAAATACTTCAAATGATTATAGAAGCTGGCGCGACTGGCCCGGGCTCACCAAGCATTTTGGCAATGATGATTGCCCCGCAAACTCTTTCCAAGCTCTTTTCATTGCTATTTATTGATTGGATGGGCTTTATATATATCATCTTATTTATAGCCGCCCTCTATTTCATCATTATGATTTTCTTTGAAGCGGCTGTTATTTACCTAACTGCGCTCATTGCGATTGGTATGATAATCGTCATGGGGCCAGTGTTTATTTGCTTTATGTTATTTGGTATTACTAGGTCATTGTTTGAAAACTGGTTAAAGCAGTTAATTTCCTACGCAATACAGCCAATTATCTTATTTACTGGTTTGATATTTATTTCAATGATTTTACGTCAGGAAATTTATGGTTCATTAGGATTTAGAGTTTGCAAAAAAGGCTTTCCTAAAATGAGTAGTGGTAGTGAGCAATTCTTTGCCGAGACAACTGATGGGACAATTGCCGCCGGTTTAAAAGATTCACTATTTTACTGGTGGTTCCCATCGCCAATGAAAGGAGAGAACTTCACCAGAAACAAATCACCAATACCAGTTCCTATTGATCATTTTACTTCTGGGGATAATGTAGTTGGCACTGTATCTGATACTGGTTTTTGTGAAGCGTATGGATGTATTGAAGATAGATATATAGATTTACCCTTTTTAGATCCAGATTCTCCTAGAGATCAGCAACGCATAGGGCAATTTTGGACTGGTAATTTTGTACAACTAGATGGCATGTTGCTAATTTTTGTTGCAATATATTTATTACATAAATTCAATGGTCTAGCGATTTCCTCAGCTAGGTTCCTTACTGGTACTTCTGGTAATCTAACAAGTGTAAGCAACGTAGGTGACGCTGTTAAGGCGCAAGCTTTTGGAAGGCTCAATAAGAAATTAAGTGGAATGCCTATTAGGGCTCTGGATAGAGCAATTGGCGGAGGTAACCGTGAGAAGGGGCGAGAGATACGGCATCGTAAGATAGACGCTATAAAAAAGGCACCAGGTGCATTAGTTGATAAAATTAGAATTGAAGGCATAGCTGGTAAAGGTGGTTTAGAAAATGAAGCTCTGTCTAAGGGGGCAAATAAAGCTGTATTATCAGAGGTAGAAAAAAGAACTGGCTTAAAGCAGGGTGATGTAAACAAAACTGCTATTGAGGATTATAAAAGAAATTTAGCTGCAAAACTAGGTACTATTGATTCTAGTTTGACACCGGGACAACGTGCAAACCTAGCTAAACAAATGTCAGAGAAAAAACCATCTGAGCTTAATGATGAACTTGCTAAAGCCAAGTTTGGTAAAAATCATAAAGATCTTTCTGCTACACAGAAAGCAGACATTGCTAAGTTGAATACTAAGGAACTACGTATGCAAGCAAGAGATGCAGCAAAAGCTAAGGCGTTTAAGAAAGAATATGTTGATGCGTATGCGGCTATGTCTGGTCGTGGTATTGGAGTTATAGGGAAGCGTAATAAAACTATCCGTAGTTTAGAAGAGATTAAGCACCGTTCAGATGAGAGGAAAAAACTTAAAAAGGCAAAAGAGCAGCAAATTGGCAAAGAGATTTACTCGGAGATTGAAGATTTAAAAGGTAGTGCGTTTGCTAAGGTTACTGGTGGTAAATATGATCCACGTCATAAACATGATGGTAGTGCTTGGCATGGCATTAATACTGATCCTAGACATACATACGAAGGGGCCTCCAACTATACTAAACAAACATACTCCGAGATTTTAGCCCAAGAAAAACAAGTGTCTGCACGTGCTGAAATTACCCGTGATATTGACAGTTTAAGCCGTAAACATGGTGAAAAAGTAACTTCGCCACAATTTTTGTTACAGGCTCAAAAAGCCAATAGTCCAGAGCTTTCTACCTTTAAGGCATTAGAGAGAGCGGAAGTGCATTCAATGGTAGAAGAAAAATTACGTAAAGGAGAAGATCCATCCTTCATGGGCAATACATACATGAGTGAGTATGCAAAAGATTCTGAAATGGAGCACATGATAGATCGCGCTTACGAAGTACAAAATGATATTTTTGAACAAGATGTATTTATTTCACAAGCTGAAGAATACGAAGTTACTTACCAACTATCCGTAGAGAATATAGAATCTGCTTATGATGCATTAGGGGAAAAGGGGATAGGGGTTCCACCCGAAGATCTTCCAGCGGCGCTTGAAAGTCATTATGCCGATAGCATGAATAAAGAAGATGCGGAAAAAGAAGTTGGGCAATTAAAGCAATCTCTAGAAGATTTTACCTCAAGCCAAGAAGTATTGCAGCAAATTGATAAGCGCAAAATGGAAGTTGCTGAAGAAATAGAAACTCATGTGTCCGGAATAAACGAACATAGAAAAGGCGCCGACATGGAAGAATATCGTCCAGAAGTACCAGAACTTGGTGTACGCCGATTACGTAAAGTAGAAGACCTTATGAGGAAGTAGGGTTGGTAAAGCATAATTTTTATATATAGGCAACAGTACAATTTATGTGGCTGAAAAATTAAAATATTTAATGGCCTCGGTCATAGGTCTTAAAAAGGTATATTTCTGAGTTTTCTTATCAGTGATGAATGTATTTTCAACACCACTAGGTGATCTGAATGTTATCAATTATTTCTCCATGCAGCATAGTTGATTGTTGATCTGTAAATTTATAATGTTTAGGTTCTTGGTAAGGATGTATAAACTTACCTAGCTCAGTTTGTACTAGTGTTCTTGCTGATTATTATCGTTTTTTATACCTTTTTCAACATTATCAGCTTGCTGAGTCAATTTCAACTTGACGTCTTACAAATGCAAAAAAATTAATTAATTAACCTATTTTTAACTATCACTGTTCATTATTATAGATAACAAGGCATGAACATTTAATCAGACCTTGTTGTAACTTAAACTTAATCAGAAAAGGAGAATAATTATGCCTAACAATATTGGACAAAAAATTCTAAACTTTTTGAGTACAGCGTTAGTTCGAATGGCTTCTGCCATAGAGCAAATATTTGACGTGATAGTTGATATGGGCTCTGCCTGTATTAGGGCTTTTATTGTTAAAACAGTAGATAGTGTCTGAACGAAAAG
>CAJQOE010000026.1 GCA_905479885.1 uncultured Rickettsiaceae bacterium
AAATATTTGTTGTTTTATTCATCACACTTAATTTTTTTCATAAAAATAAACTTGCTTATCAGAGCTTTCTAGGTAGATAATGTTATGCTTTGTAGTTTAATATGACAACTTAAGCAAACAAACCTTACTTTAACTTATAGAGATATCAAAATTATGAAATATATACAAAATATTCTGGTAACCGTCATATTTTTAATGGCAGGCGCTGCGTTTGCAAGTAATAACGATTATGATGCGGATTATTATGAAGATGAAGGCGCTTTGCTATTTAAAATTCGTGGGTTTTATGTAAATTCACCAGCAAAGGTAAAAACTGCGCCAATTAATGGTACTGAAAAACCAGGAGATTTGGTACAAAATGGTTTTGGCTTTGATACGGCAACTACATATTTCTTTACAGATAATATTGCTACGGAGTTGTCTTTGGGGTTGGGTATGTTGAGAACTAAAGCCTCTGCTCTTAATAAAGCATCCATTGCCTACGGTAATGGTAGTGGCTCTACTGGAAAAAAGAATGACATAATTTGGGTGCCATTAGCAGCTACTTTGCAATATCATATTGCACCATTTGGAGCTATTAGACCTTATATTGGTGGTGGTTATCATGGTTCTTATTTATATACACGTTCAAAAGCGATCAAGGTTAGACCTGGTCATGGCGCAGTATTACAAGCTGGTGTAGATTTTATGGCAAAGGATGATACTTTTATTACATTTGATATCAGACAATATTTCTTAAAATCAAAAATGACATTTAAAAAAGGCTTTTTGTTTCCTAATAACGCAGCTGCAAGTGATGTATCTTCAAAGGTAGGTTACAATCCTTTAGTAATCTCATTAGGCGTTGGTTTTAAATTTTAAATTTATATTTTAGTAGTACTTAAGTTTTGTTGAAGAAAATTTTATTTTATGCATGTTTATGCATATTGCTTGTTATAGTCATAATAAAGGCTTTTGGTCTTGATAAAGAAGAGCGTTTTTTAAATTATTTAGCTCAATATTATTTTGACGAGCAATATTATTTACAAGAATATCCAGATGTACAACATCTGGATATTTCGCCTTTTGAGCATTATGTGCAAATAGGTTGGAAAGAGGATAAAAATCCTAATACATATTTTGATAATAAATTATATAGAAATTTATATTTAATTTATGATAATAAATATAAATTAAATCCTCTAGCGCATTATGTACGTTATAAATTATCATTTAAGCACCGTGTTATTAATAGTAAGGAACTAAAGAAAATTCAGCTGCTAAAAAATCCTAAATATTATCTTTCATTGGCGGCAATTTTTCGTGATGAAGCTCCTTTTCTGAAAGAGTGGATAGAATTTTATAGACTTGTAGGGGTTGAGCATTTCTACCTTTATAATCACCTTAGCAAGGATGAGTATTCTGAAGTTCTTGAACCATATATTAAGGAAGGAATTGTTGAGTTATACAACGTAACAGAAGAACCTAGTAATATACATGAGTGGAATAAAATCCAAACACAAGCTTATTCTGCAGCGGCCAAATTATCGGCAGATCTAACAGAGTGGCTTATGATAGTTGATACTGATGAATTTTTGTTTCCTGTACAAGAAAAGAATTTGGCCAATGCACTAAAAAATTATGATGATTATGCCAGTGTATCGGTTAATTGGGAAATTTTTGGTAGCTCTGGTGTTCAAACAATACCACAAAATAAGCTTCTTATAGAAACTCTGTTGTATAAAGGGACAAATGACGTCCATGTTAAAACCATTGTAAAACCAAGATACGTAAAAACTATAGAAAACCCACATTACGCAGCATTAAAACCAGGATATGCCCAAGTAACAGAAAACTTTGAATATTTCTTGGGGCCTTTTGTACCAAAAGAAAGTCGTAATATTTTAAGGATCAATCATTATTGGGCTAGAGATTTAGATTTTTTGCATGCAAGAAAAATAAATAGGGTACACGTCGTTGATAAACGATTAGATGCAGAAGAAATTAATAAAAAAATACACGTAATAATAGATGCGGATAAGCATAATTCTCGGATCTATGATAATTCTATTTTAAAATATATTGATGAATTATGTAGTAGGGTATTTAATTAACTTATTAATTTAGGAATTATGGCATCTGGTGGTCTTATATATAGCGGTTCTATAGGTGCTATCTCTCCTTTGTTAATCTTGTCATCTGCGAGCCTAGCTATATGTATTGCTCGAATTATAGGAAATCTTGGCAAGATGGTTAGATTAGCTAGATTTCTAAGTTCGTGATAAATAATAGGCACACCGCTACCTGTGCATATAACTTTACCTTTTGTTTGTTTTAATAAATCTATGATATCTGCATTATTTATAAGTGCAGGCGTTGTTTTAGCACCATTTTGCATGTATTGCTGTACATAAACTTGATTCCTGTAAGCGTTCAAGATAACAAACGCAGAGTCATGCTCTTTAATTTGCATTTGCATGCGATAATAGGCTGACTCAAAATTATTGATCGCCACGCCCTGCATATTGCTTGCGTATAATATGCCTTTAGCAACGGCCAGGCCTATTCTAATACCCGTAAAGCTTCCAGGGCCAACTGTGACTGCTAAATAATCCAAGTCTTTATACAGCTTGCCCGTGTTTTTCAAGGCGCGTTCAATTATTACCAACAAGCTTTCTGCTTGCATAGAGGGGCGCATTTCTTGCTCGAAGGATAGGATATTTTGTCCTTCAGAAATTGCGACTGAGCAACTATTGCTAGAAACATCAAAACAAAGGATCTTGTGCATAGTAATTGAATTATCTATTGTAATTAAGTTAGAGTATAAAACATATAGCGTAACTTTTGCATAATATATATAAAAACTATGAAAATAATCTCAGGATCAAGTAATCAGAATTTAGCAAAACGTATTTCTAAAACAATTGGTATCGAGTTACTTAATACTAAAATTGATAATTTTGATGATGGTGAAATTAGAGTACAGGTATTTGATAATATCAGTAAGGAAGTAATAATAGTACAATCAACAAGCACACCAGTGAATAATCATTTAATGGAATTATTACTGCTTGCCGATACAGCAAAACGCTCTGGTGCTTATAATATTGTGGCGATTATACCATATTTTGGTTATAGCCGCCAGGATCGTTGCACCTATAAGCATGGGCCTATTTCAGCAAGTTTAGTAATCAAGATGTTAGAAGCTGCTGGTATTACTGAAATTATTACGCTTGATTTACATTCAAACCAATTAGAGGGAATGTTTAATATTCCAGTAAAAAATCTAAGTACAGAAAGTATATTTTTTCCATTATTAAAAAATAAAGAAAATATTATAGTAGTATCACCAGATATTGGTGGTATTGCTAGGGCCAGAAATTACAGTTCATTGCTCGGTAGTGATTTAGCCATAATTAATAAAAGCCGAGATACTAATAATATTCCTTCGATGAGTGAAATTATTGGCAACGTTCAAGGCAAAAATTGTATCATTGTTGATGATATAGTTGATGGCGCAAGCACTCTGTGTATGGCTACCGAATTATTGTTGGCCAATGGGGCAGCTTCCGTGGAGGCAGTAGTGACGCATGCAGTGCTTTCTGGCAAAGCTATTCGCAAAATAGAACAGTCATCCATTAGACATATTTATATTTCTGATTCAATATATCATCAATATTTACCAGAGAAAATTAAAGTTCTAACGGTGCATGAATTGATTGGATCGATATATCAAATGCTTCCTGAGGGGGCATAACTAAATATCGGCAGCTAGGATAATAGGTGTATATATAATTAAGGCTTGTTTTTTAGTAACTATGCCTTGGCAGTATGATTTCGCTGGATTTACTAATAATTTAGTCATTGCTTCGCGTCCCAAAAGCATACGATGATTCATTATATCGCGATTTGTAAGTGTAATGTCAATATCCCATTGCATATGACCGATTTGTATTGGTGAGCGTATTACAATTCGTTCTTCACTATGACCATTTGAGCTTTTGATTGTACGCATATCAATGATTTCAGCGCGTGTTCTTCGGCAAATAACATCATTTCTTTGTATTGGATGGATTATAAATTCAGCAAATTCCTTGCCGGCGTCTTTAACGATATTAATGTCATATGCATGCAAGGCAGATGTTTTTGCGCCAGTGTCAATTTTTACTTTAATTAAAGGGGTATTAAGCATTGGTAGTTTTGCCCATTCGCGCCATCCTATGAGTAAAAGTTGTTCTTTCATTCTAGGGCCTCATCATGTTCGGCAATTTCTTCAGCCACTGCGCCGGTATCATCAAAAGTTGCTACATGGAATAAAGCATCGCCATTATTTACTAAGGGCATCATGGTTATGCCTATGATAATCCCAGTATGGTTTGCTTTCACAAGATGCTTCTTGATCCCAAATGGACCGTAGATTATAGCTATGACTTCACCTTCTTTAACGGTGTTACCAACTTTTTTCTTTGCATGCATGCTGCCGCTATGTGGAGCCCTAACCCAATGACTAGAGTTTGCACGAAATATTTCTCGTTCTTTAGAAAGTTTATTTTTTACTAGTGATGGGTCTAGCATTCCTATACTGCATAAAGTAGTAATAACACCATTTTCGGCAGAACGGATTATTTTTTCGTCGTAACGTAGAGCCTCACCGCCTTCAAATAGTAATATTTTTATATTTTTATCTGCTGCCGCTTGGCGCAACGACCCATCTCGTACATTGGAATTTAGAATCACTGGCACGCCAAACGCTTTAGCTAAAGCGTTAACTTCTGGATTATCCAAAACAGCTCTTATGTGTGGTAAATTATATCGATGTGCGCTACCAGTATGCAAATCAATACCATAATCACATTTCATCACTATTTCAGTCATGAATTTATAAGCGAGTTGACTAGCAAGTGATCCTTGTTTTGAACCAGGAAAGACCCGATTTAAGTCTCGACGGTCTGGTAAATAACGTACATTTCGGTTAAAGCCAAATACGTTTACTATTGGTACGGCAATTATAGTACCTTTAATTTGAGCTAATAGTTTTTTCTGTGCTAATAGTCTGCGGATTACTTCAACACCATTTATTTCATCGCCGTGAATAGCTGCGGAAATAAATATTGTTGGACCATCTTCTTGGCCTCTAATGACTTCAACTGGGATTGACATTTCAGTATGATCGAATAACTTAGCCACTTCTATTTCTAAGCGCTTTCGTTGTCCTGGTTTTATGGTTACCCCTTCAATAATTAGCGTTTTTGTCATAAAATATATTATCCTTTCATGAATATTTTAGTTTTAGATTTTTTTATTATATCTTTTTCAATATATTCTATAATGCTATTAGCAACATTTTTTCCTGTGGTTTTTTCTATGCCTTCAAGGCCAGGAGAAGAATTTACTTCAAGTACCAACGGCCCCCTATTAGAGCGAATTAAGTCAACACCAGCTACATTTAGACCTAAAACTTTGGCTGCTTTTACAGCCATCGCTCTTTCACTAGGTGTAATTTTTACCATTTCTGCATTACCACCATTATGTAAGTTTGAACGAAACTCTCCTTCGGCTCCTTGTCTTTTCATTGCTGCTACTACTTTATCTCCTATAACAAAGCAACGAATGTCGCTACCAGCAGATTCTGCAATAAATTCTTGAACAAGGAAATCTGCATGCAAATCTAAAAACGCTCCAATCAAGCTTTCTGCTGCTTTTGTAGTTTCGGCAAGTAGGACTCCTTTACCCTGGGTACTGTTTATAACTTTAACAATTAGAGGCGCGCCTCCAACAGATTTAATCAAATTTGTTGTTGCATTACCAGAGTGTGCATAACTAGTTACTGGTATACCCACACGTTTCCTTGCTAATAATTGGTGAGCACGTAATTTATCTCTAGACCTTGTAATAGCCACTGAGCCATTTAATGTGTAAACACCAGCCACTTCAAACTGCCTTAATACTGCGCTTGCATACATAGTTACTGATGCACCTATACGTGGAATTAGGGCATCAAACTCTAATTTTTTTGTATTTCTTTATGTTTATAATGAACATCCGGGGTAGTCGCGGTGATATTCATATAGCATTTTAGGGGGTTTACCACTGTTACTTCATGGCCTCTTTCTTGTGCAGCCTTAACCAGTTTTGTTGTAGAGTAGTTGGTAGCATTACGTGATAAAATTCCTATACGCATATTATTTATTGTTTATTAAGCAAACGCAAAACCACGTGGCTTGCCGCGTGGATGTAGTAAACCATGGTTACACATGGCAAACATAGTTTGTACTCGGCTCGCCGACTTGATACCATGGGGCTTGCCCCGTGGAGGTTCACATTTAATTGGTTGTTTTCATATGACCTAGTTTCTCATGTAATGCAAGGAATGACTACTTATATTTGGTTAATTGCTTGATTAAATATAGTTCAGTGTGGTCAATCAACCTTGCATCAGACAAAGCCTACAGGCTTATATGAGAAATTTTATAATTTTTTCTTTTTTAATTAATTATTTGTTTACCTATGTTCTACCATAATGATTATTTAGACGTATATAGAGATATTTCGTTTGTTAAATATAATAATAAATTAGGAGAGTTAACTATTATGGCAAAAGAAAAGGTTGTTGAATATAATGATATAAAAGGTCATTTAAAAGAAACATTTGATGCATTCGTAGCAGACGCAACTAAATTTGGTGTTGATGCAGAAACTGCACATGAAATAGCTGGAATGAGTCATTTGAAAGCTAAGGGGTTATGGTTGTTATTTAAAAAACAATTCAAAATCAAATTAGCTGAATTAGAATTACACGATTTAGCTGATACTTTGATTGGTGATTTAGAAGAAGATCACGTATCAGTAGCATCTCTAGATACCCTAGAGCGCATATTAGAGAATCCTAGTGATGAAAGATATATGCTTGAAGAGGATATGATTGCACAAATTGAAAAAATGAGCCATCAGCAAAAGGATCTGCTACGTGATCAAGTGAGTCAAAGCTTGCATTTAGGAGATCTTTCTGCGCACGAGGAGCATGGCATTGGACATAAAATTCTTAGCTTTTTAAAGGGATTGTGGATAAAAATGGCGCCTGTATTAGATAAAATCTTTGATGTTGTAGTGGGTATTGGAGCAGAATCACTTAAGGATGTTGTTGAAAAAGGAGTTGGTAATGAAGTGTTAGCTGAGGCTTTACAAGGTGCTATTGATGATACAACTAAAATTGTACAAAACCTAAACCTTCAGGAGGAGGAAAAAGAATTAGTAGGAGCTGATGCCGAAGTTGTGGGTGATCTATAAACTGTAAAGCTTCAAATTTAATCTGACAGAGTGGTAAAAAGAGAGTAATATATTTAGTAGTTGAATATATTGCATTTAACCACTCAAAACAAGAGATTAAAAATGAGTCAATTAGAAAAAATCATCAAACCCAAATTAGG
>CAJQOE010000027.1 GCA_905479885.1 uncultured Rickettsiaceae bacterium
CCAGTTAGAGCTACATATAACTTAGGCCTAGGCGCAAACGCTGAATATGGCATGATGGAATATGGTGCTAGCTATGATGCACACCTTGCTAATAAGCGTGTTGGACATCAAGGTACTTTAAGATTACGTGTAAACTTCTAAATCTAAGTCTGTGTTAGCTGAAGATAAAATGCTTCAGCTAACAAGAATTAAAAAGCCTCGTGCAGTAATTTGCACGGGGCTTTTTTTTATATTAGCTATCTCCCATATTCTCCATAAACTAATAATTATAGTAAATCAGCCTGAATTAACGTAGGTTATATGGTTAGGTTAAAATAAATAAATGCAAGGAGCATATAATATAGCTTTAAGGGGCGGGCAATGGAATGCATAGAGGAAGGTGATAACCTAAAAACAACTAGCAACAAAATATATAGTTTAAATAAAGCGGTTAATAGATTCTGGTGGATTCCAGGAATTAGCGCTAGGCTGAAGAATAATCACGTGGTAATGTGTCCTCAAAGCTCTTGCGAAGTTTTAAATCCCAGAACCTTACAAGGGGTGTTATTCATTAAACGGGCCACAAGCCAACAAAACTTTGTTTTGCTAGCAAAACGGTGTTTTATTGGTTGGTAGTGAAGTTCTAACTCCTCCATTGCCATTGTTGTGTCTTTCGTCTATGGCAAACCATGGTTCAAGAAGTAGGTGTCAGCTCCAGGATCCATATAAGAAGTAAACTCACTCCCTCTATCAAAGCTCATATGTGTATAGCATGAGGCAAAAGAAAATTTGCTTCTAGACATTACTCATATCAGTTCTTTTGCTGTTATCGCCATTAGCTTGATATATCTAGCGTTACTTATCTACAAGATAATTGATATTGGATGGCCTATTCGACCAAAGATAATGACTAAACCTCGTATTTATCAATATGTTGTAGCCTTTTTTATTGGAAGTAATATGTAATTATTGGTTTACCAAATTCACCACTCTTTCTAAAGCTTTGCTGGTTGCATCAGCCTTTTTATCTATTAAAGTCTAATTTTTGTTTAGTTAAATGTCTGAGTTTACCATGATCAATCAGTAATATTTTAAATTAGGATTAAGTGTTATAGTGTTGCGGTGAGAAAGTACTTTGAAATTGATTTAAAGCTTTAATCAAGAAAAACTAAGTTGTATCGCTGTTGCAAATAAATAGAAATCCATTGTATTTTCTTTTTTCTCTATTTGCAACAGCGTTCTAATTCTCTCTAACTATTATTTTCTAATGATTTTTTGTCTTTAAACCAATAAATCTTTATCACATATAAAATAAATATAATAATAAACCAATATATAAAGACCTTACCAGTCATTAGAATATCGCCATGTTTACTGATAATTTGTTTAAACAACAAATATAATGAAGCTAGTAACGCGATTGGAGCGACTATAAATATAGCAGGACACTTAAATGGGCGCTCGATCTCTGGATATTTGACTCTAAATAGCATCACAATCACGGCAACGATCATGTAATCTGTCAATGCTCCCATACTCGATAATTGAGCAAGCCAACTATATGGGATTAACGCCCCCATCAGACCAATAAGCATTGTAAAGAATAAAATAGTAAAATGTGGACTATCATACTTATGATGAATTTTTGCCAAGGCCTTAGGTAATAAACCGTCACGCGCGATAACATAGAAAATCCTAGATTGGCCATAAGCATTAATCATTATAACCGTTGTCATACCAGCTACCGCACCAGTTGCCACCAAAGCAGAGCCAATATTGCTGCCAGTCAATTGTAATGCATATGCTAAAGGTTGAGCATTATCTAGTTCGCTAAAGGGTACGACGCCCGTAAGCACTGCTGCAACTAATACATAGACTGCAGTTGCACAAACCAAAGAACCAATAATTCCGATTGTTAAATCTCTTTTAGGATTTTTACATTCTTCAGCTGCGCTAGCTAACGTACCAAAACCAGTATATGCAAAAAATAAAATTGATGACCCATGTAATACATCATCAAAGCCATAAGGCATAAAGTTTTCCCAATTTGTGGAATCAAAATGTGGCGCTGCAAAGAAAATGAATATAAAAATAGCTGACATTTTTACAAAGACTAACATGTTATTTAGTCTTTTGCTTTCTTTAGTTCCACGATAAAGCATAAAACCAACAAGCAATACTACTAGCAATGCTGGTAAATTAATAATCCCACCTTCAAATGGGGTCTTAACAAGATATTCGGGTAATCCATACCCAGCTGATGTTAAGATACCTTGCACATAAGCAGACCAACTACCTGCAACTGCGGATGCAGCAAAACCAAGTTCCATAATAATAACGCTGCCTACAAGCCACGCAAAGACTTCTCCAAATGCAACATATGAATAAGTATAAATACTACCAGATGTTGGTAGCATAGTAGCAAGTTCAGTATAAGCTAGGGCTACAAAGATACAAACAAATCCAGCAATAGCATATGAAATGGTGATGGCTGGGCCCGCATATTGAGCTGCGACTAATCCGGTAAGAGCAAATACACCGGTACCAACGATTCCTCCAAGCCCTAATAAGACTAAATCAAACGCTGTTAAGTTCTTGTCTAAGCCACTTGTGCTGTACGTATCCTTTACGGACTGAAAACTTTTTTTCTTAAAAAAACTCATAAAAATATATACCTGATTTGATTTATTTGATATCCCTTGTGATCCACCCGCCGCCTAGTACTCTAGATCCTTCGTAAAAGACACAAGCTTGTCCTGGCGTTACGGCTTTTTCTGCTTCTAACAAGGTCACACATATTTGTTCATTAGCTTCCACTGTGAGAATGGCTCGAACTCCTGGAGTTGTTGAACGAATTTTGGCTGTTACCTCTAATCCATTGGGTTTTATGTCTTCTGCCAACCAATTCACTTCTTTTAGTAAAAATTGTGTTTTAACGAGCGCGGACTCTGGTCCAACATAAACTGTATTTGTCTTAGGGTCAATTTTAATAACGTATATAGGATCACCAAAAGCGATACCTAAGCCCCTTCTTTGACCTACAGTATAATTAATTATACCTTTGTGCTCGCCTAGATCAAAACCATCCATATGCACAAACCTACCTACTGCGCTTGCTTCAGGGCGTACTTTATTTATTACATCACGATAATTACCATTTGGTACAAAACATATATCCTGACTATCTGGTTTGTCTGCAACTTCTAGCCCAAGTTGACGTGCTAAGTCTCTGGTTTCATCCTTATTCTGTCCGCCAAGCGGAAACATTAGATAATCTAGTTGTTTTTGGGTAGTAGAAAATAAGAAATAACTTTGATCTTTATCTTCACTTACTCCTTTATGCATCTCAGAGACACCATTATTTATTATTTTTTGTACGTAATGCCCCGTAGCCAGGGCATCAGCCTTTAACTCTTTAGCTGCTTTTAGCAAATCATTAAACTTCACTGACTGATTACAACGCACACATGGTAATGGCGTTTCTCCGCGTACATAGCTATCTACAAAATCATCAATTACTTCTTCACGAAATTTATTTTCATAATTTAAGATATAATGAGGAAAACCAAGTTTATCTGCAACCATTTTGGCATCATATATATCCTGCCCAGCACAACATGCACCTTTTTTTTGCAGTGCCATACCATAATCAAATAGCTGCAAAGTAATACCAATCACTTTATGACCAGCATTATGCATCATGGCTGCCACCACAGAACTATCAACCCCACCAGACATAGCTACTACTATAGTTTTTTTATCAACCGACATTTAACCCAAGTTACACAAATAATATAGAGAAAGATTATATTAAAATTTGGTAAAGAAAGCAAGAGTAATCACTTCAAAGAATGAGGCTGTTATGGCTTTGTTTCTTCTGTTATTGGATCGTTGTCCACCCGTGGATCTAATTCATTAGCCATTGGCGAAACTCTAGGCATAGCAATAAACTCGACTTGATCTTCCTGAGGAACATTTTTTTCAATTTTATTTCTGTATAACCCAAATGAAAACAATATAAATGCAACAAAAGAAATGTAATACAGCAATGCTACAGTAGCAAAGGCTTCCATAAACAATGAAACGATAGGGGGACCTAACACAGCCCCAACGCCATAAGCAAACAAAAGAACTCCAGTAACATTTATTATGTTACCATGTTCTAATTGATCACAGACTTGCGCAATACATATAGGATATATAGTAAAACACAACCCTCCAAAGATAAACATCATTGTATAAATTAATGTGTCGTTAAAACGCACTACTGCTAATAACAAGCATATCGCTGCAATAACTAGGGATAATATTATTATAATTTTTGTGCGATCAAATGTATCGGAAAGTTTGCCAATTGGCCATTGTAAACAAAAGCCACCAGCTATCGTTAACCCAAGCATCATAGAAACTGAAAAATCGTTGTCTACAGCATATTTAGGCAAAAAACTATAAATGGCACTCAATATTAAACCGGAACTAATACATCCCATGAATCCAAGTGGAGATGCAGAAAAATATTTGTTAATTGCCAATTTAGGTAGAGGTTTTATTTCCGGCGCTGGCACATAAGTTAGCGAAGCTGGAATTATAGAAATGCTAGATACAATTGCAGCTAAAATAAATGGTTCTAAGGAATTGATATCTACTATATCTAGTCCAAACTGACCTATGGTTTGCGCTGAATATAAGCAAATCATGTAAACTGAGAGTATCTTGCCTTTATTATATTTAGTTGATTGGGCAAGTAGCCAACTTTCGATAATAACATAAGCTGCTGCGGTAGCAAATCCTGCGCAAAATCTAAACAAAATCCAAATATAAGGCGTTTGATAAATAGCTTGAAAAAGAATAGTTATCGTTAGTGTGCTAGAAAATGAAGCAAAAGCTCTAATATGACCGACTCTATTTATTATTTCTTCGCTTTTTAATGCGCCAATGAGAATACCGCCATAAAATGCCGAATGTATCAACCCGAGCATTATAACAGTTACCTCATTAATATTGAGCTTTATCGTAATGAATGTTAGAAAAAATGACCCACTTAAAACTAGCAATACTAAGCTAGCTAAAGGTGAATATACAATGTTTTTCATTTTGAATACCCGTTGATATCGAATAATATTTGATATCTTATGCTAAAGATTTAAAATTTTGTTTATACATTGTATATAATACTAGAACTACTATTTGTAAATTCATTTGGAGAAAAGAATGTCAGAAAATATTTCATCTAAAGCTATATTGTTTGCATTATCCATTAACGGACAAGGCGGCGGAGCGCACTTAAAAAACGATAAAATTAGTGATTTGGTTAAGTCAACTGCATTGACTTGGGTTCATATGGACGCCAATAATCCAGATACGCTCCAGTGGCTTAAAAAAGAAGCAAGTTACCTTGATGATTTAATTTTGGATGCTTTGTTAGACAGCGAAACTCGTCCGCGTATTCTAGAATTTAAAGAAGGAATTTTAATGATTCTACGAGGCGTAAATTTAAACAAGGGCAATAATCCAGAGGATATGATCTCGATTAGGTTATGGATTGATGAATATCGTATTATAAGCCTACAATGCAATAATTTTGCTACTGTAAATGATATAGTCAGTAGTTTAGACAAAGGCAAAGGGCCAAAGAATTCAGGTGAGTTTACAGCAAAATTACTTTTGCAACTTTTTGATCGCATGGACCCTATATTAGTTGCCCTTAACGATAGTACAGATGATATTGAGGAACAAGTTATGGAAAGCCCGGATTATAATGAACGCGAGATAATTGTTTCAATACGCAAACAAGCAATTATGTTTCGTCGTTATATGCTGCCACAAAAAGAAGTGATACAAGCTTTGCTTCTTTCAGATTTACCTTGGTTACAAATGCATATGAGGCATATACACGAATCGCATAACATGGTGCAACGTTATATTGAAGATTTAGATGCAATACGCGAGAGATCTAAGGTAATCAAAGATGAATTAACAAACTCTCTTTCAGATAGAATGAATAAAAATTTATATATTTTATCATTAATTGCCGCTATTTTCTTGCCATTAAATTTCCTTACTAGCTTATTAGGGGTTAATGTAGGCGGTATTCCTGGAGCAAGTAATGGTAACGCTTTTTGGATATTCACTATTAGCTTAATTATATTAGTATCGTTGCAATTTTGGTTCTTTAGAAAATTTAAATGGGTGTAATTATAGATCGTATAATCCAATATTATCATAATTATGCATAAATAATTGCTTAAATGCCTGGGCTTTTAAAAATATTTTGATGTTTATATATAGCAAGGTAGTAAAAATGATATTACAGTCTTATGTTTACTTGTAAATTAGTTAAAAATTATATATTTATCGATTATGCTTGATTCCAAAATGTCCCAATTTTTTATGCTTCTATTAACAGGGGTGTTTAGTCAATTTGCGGTTGATGTATATGCTCCAAGTGTTCCTGCAATTGCAGTCGATCTCAAAACATCGATAAATAATGTGCAATGGACGATATCAGTATATATGTTCGGCGTTGCTGGAATGCAATTCTTTTATGGCGCAATGTCAGAAGTTGTAGGTCGTAAAGCACCGATGATTTTGGGTATGGTGATAATGCTTATCGGAAGTATTATATGTATAAATGCAATTGATATCGAAACTCTAATTATTGGAAGATTGATACAAGGAGTAGGTGTTAGTGCTTGTGCATGTCTTTGGCGGAGCGTGTTACGTGATAGTTTCTCGGGAGATGAGCTTTCAAAATATGCATCATACGCAACGATGATTATTATGTTCATAATTCCTGGAGCACCTTTATTTGGTGGGTTTATTCAGGATTATTTTGGTTGGCAGGCAAATTTTTTAGTTATGATCATATATTCTGTAATCGTCATTATACTACTATTATTTGGGATAAAAGAGACTAGCTTAAATCATCATGCATCAAAAATTAGTATAAAAATTATTATTGCAAATTATTTGATATTACTACGTAGCCCCTTATTTATGGGGACTATTTTTGCAGTATTTTTAAGTTTTGGCGCATTTTTTTCATGGTTTGTAATAGGTCCGGTACTTTTAATTGATCGTATAGGAATATCTCCATCTGAATTTGGTATCATTTCTTTTATTTGTGGAGTTATAGGGTTTGGCCTTGGCGGTTATATAAATGGTAAATGTGTAAAAAGCATGGTATGCATACTATGCTCAGATTTGGTTGGAGCGTAATGATTTTTGCTGGCGTATTGTTATTTTTTGGACATTTTATTTTTGGGTTAGAGTTGTTGGCAATGGTTATACCTGTAGCCTTATTCTTTTTTGGCTCATCTTTTATTTGGCCGAATGCCTTTGCAACAGCCTTTTCTCCGTTTGGACATGTAGCAGGATATGCTGGTGCTTTATATGGCACAACCCAAGTATCTGGAGGGGCTGTTTTGGCTTCGATTTTTGCATATTTACCAGATAATGATCAATTGGTTTTTTCAATTATTATTACTGTATCTACTATGATTGCATGGGCTTTATATGAATTTTTGGTATTTCCTAATATCAAAAAAATCTAGTTTAGCTCAGCCTGTTTTAGAGAAAACCGAGTATAGATTTCTTGCTACCTAAGAATCAGGATGTATAAACTTTATACGCTCTAATAACGTTATTCGTCAAACAACGATGTTTGTACATTATTATTTCTAATAGGAGCAGATAGCCCTAAGTGACGGAAGGCATTATCAGTAATTACCCTGCCTCTTGGCGTGCGTTGTAGTAGTCCTATTTGTATTAGGTATGGCTCTATTGCTTCTTCAATGGCATCACGTTGTTCAGAGAGAGCTGCGGCTATAGTTTCAACGCCCACCGGGCCACCATTGTAATTGTCGCATATGAATTTAAGGTAGCGATAATCATTGCTATCAAGGCCAGCATGGTCTACTTCTAGGCGGTTTAAGGCATTGTCTGCAATTTTTTCGTCAATTTCTGTTTTGTTGTCAACTGAGGCAAAATCACGTACTCGTTTCAGTAATCGCAACGCTATTCTAGGTGTGCCGCGGGAACGTTTTGCAATTTCTTCAGCTCCTTTCATGGTAATTTTAGTTCCAAGTAGGCCTACTGCTCTATTGATAACTTTGATTAATTCACCTGTTGTATAAAAATTTAAGCGTAATGGTATGCCAAATCTGTCTCTTAGTGGGTTACTAAGCAGTCCAAGCCTAGTTGTCGCACCAATTAAAGTAAAACGTGGTAAGTCTATCCTTACGGATCGCGCAGCTGGGCCTTCACCAATGATAAGGTCAAGAGAAAAATCTTCCATTGCTGGGTATAATATTTCCTCAATATTGGTATTAAGACGATGAATTTCATCGATAAATAATACATCATTTTCTTGTAAATTGGTTAAGATGGCAGCAAGGTCTGCAGCTTTGGATAGGGTGGGGCCGGAAGTGGCTTTAAAATTGACTCCCATTTCTCTAGAGACGATATGTGCTAGAGATGTTTTGCCCAAGCCCGGGGGGCCATAAAAAAGAGTATGATCTAGCGCTTCTTTACGGTTTTGTGCAGCTTTGATGAATACACTTAAGTTGGATTTGATATGTTCTTGGCCGACAAAGTCCTGCAAGAAATTTGGGCGTAATGAAAAATCTGCATCAGTTTCTAGTTGGTCGCTAGATAAAATTTCTGTAGTCATGTTATTCATTCGCTCCATTTTTTAGTGCCAACCTAATAAGGTCATTAATTGAAGAATCAGGTTCTGAGGATAAGACAGAATTGACGCGGTTTTGGGCATCAATTTTATTTATACCTAAACTTACTAGGGCTGAAATAGCATCGCTAGACATGGTAGATTTGGGCGATAGCGCGGCGCGTGATGTAGAATTACCAATAACTATTCCGTTAGTAGCTATAAATTTATCTTTTAATTCGGTTATTATACGCTCAGCAAGTTTTTTGCCTACTCCAGAGACTGAATTAAAGGCAGTTTTGTCTTCTGCAGAAAGCGCTAGGGCGATCTCTTCTGGAGTTAGATGTGATAATATTGCGAGAGCCATTCTAGTGCCAACGCCCTTAACCGATTGTAAAATAGAAAAAGTAGATTTTTCTTCTAAATTATAGAATCCATATAAATGTATATGGTCTTCTCTTACGTGCGTTTCTATTAGTAGTTCGCTGTATTCTCCAATAGATAGTTTGCTGAGCGTTTTACCGGAGCAATAAACAAGGTAACCAACTCCATTTACATCAATAATAAAATGGTTGTCATAAATTGAGTCTATTTTTCCTTTGAGTTTGCCTATCATAAGATAATATTATGGTTGTTGTACGTTTGATTTATACCATATAATATCAGCCGAAGGAAAATACGCAATTAATTCTGGTAAAATCATGAAGCTTAAAAAATATAGCCCTTATATCATAGCATTTTGTGCTACGATTATACGCTATTATGACTACGCCATTTTTGGTCTGTCAGCTGCGATGATTTCCAAAAATTTTATGCCTGGCGCCGAAGATGGTGATCAGATGTTAGTGTTTTTTGCAATTTTCAGTATAGCAATGCTAGCTAGGCCTTTGGGGTCGATTATTTTTGGTAAAATTGGTGATAAAGTTAGCCGGGTTGCAAGTGTAAAAGTTGCTATGGTTTTAGCGGCTGTATCAACAAGCTTGATTGCAATTATTCCATCTTTTGAGTCTATTGGGTGGTTTGCAGTTATTTTACTCACTCTCTGCCGTATGTTATTTTTAGTTAGTTTGGCGGGAGAGATAGATGCAATTAAAATTTACGTAGCAGAAAAAATTGGCAAAAAGAGACGGCATTTAGCTATAGGAATCGTTTCATTTTCTTCTCAGCTAGGTGTATTGTTGGCATCAGTAATGTATCATGTAGCTATTAGTTTTGAAGAAATACAGTGGTTATGGAAGATGAATTTTGCCCTTGGCGGGGTATTTGGCTTATTTGTTATAATGATGCGTGGCTTGTTGCAAGAGAGTGATTCTTTTTTGAAAAGTAAATCCAGAATAATAGATGGTGTTGATAGTAGTGTCTTTTCTATTATTGCTCATAACAAAATGAAATTTATGCTAGCTGTGCTAATTAATGGTATGCTTGGCGGAGGGTATCATTTTCTTATTATATTTTTAGGTACGTTTGCAGCGAATGTTGCAGATATTATATCTCCAGAACAAGCTGCTTATAGCAACATCAGGATTATCGCTTTATACGGAGCCGCTTGCGTATTATCAGGTTATGTGTCTGATAGAATTCATATAACTAAGCAAACAGTAATTGCTCTTACCTGTAGTATTTCTTGTGTTCTAATTATGGAGTTTATGCTTAGTTTCGGGGTATTTGCAGGTTATTTGCACTATATGATAGCATTTATTGCACCTTTTTATGCTGTGCCATGTGCAATAAAGATGCAATCATTATTTGCAACTGGTGTAAGGATGAGAATGTTTAGCCTCTCGCATTCGCTTGGGAGTTTGATATTTTCATCTACAACACCGTTCATATGTATGTTGATTTGGCGCTGGACACAATCTTTTGCTTTAGTGTTAACTTATTTTCTTGCCCAGCTTGTAGTATTGTTTTTTGCATTATTTGTTGTAGCGAGGAAGGATTATATCAATATGTTTGAAACATAGTAAATTTTCTGACAAAAAATTATATAAATTTAATATCAAAAATATTGCCGACTATATGTTTTGCTGCTATCGTTTCTGTTGTAAAAATTATTTAGACAATTTTAGATATAGTAAATAATGTCGTTAGACCTTAAAATTGTAAAAAGTTATTCACAGGCACTACTTACTAGTGCCCAGATAATATCTAAGGAAGATAAAGTGTTAGAGGAGGTAAATTTTTTTGCAGAACTTATGCAAGAAAATTTGATTATACGTAATGCGTTATGTTCTCCTGTTATTGAAAAGGAAGTAAAAGTAAGATTAGTAGAGCTGGTTGCGGATAAATATAAATTTGAATCTGTATCAAAGCAGTTTTTATATGTACTGATCAAAAATGCTCGATGCTTTTTATTACCTCAGATAGTAGATGCTTTGGCTAAGTTAATAGCAACTGCTAGAGGAATAAAATCTGCGGAAGTCTTCTCTGCCTTCAAGTTAAGTGCTAAAGATGTTGAAGTGGTTCAGAAAGTTATTGAAGCAGAGCTTGGACAGAAAGTGGAATTAGCAATGAGTGTAGACTCTGCGTTAATTGGAGGAGTCGTAATAAAGTACGATAGTAATCTTATAGATTGCTCTGTACGAGGAGCTTTAGATAGAATAGAGAAGTTGGCAACTAAGTCCACAATATGATCGGTTGTAGATGTAATTTGCATCTTAATTTAAGTGTTTTTTTAAAAATGAGTGTTAAAAAATGAAATTGAATCCTGCAGAAATATCAGAGATTTTAGAGCGCGAAATTGGTAATATAGACCAACTTGGTGAGTTACAAGAAGTTGGTTATGTGATTACTGTTGGTGATGGTATTGCTAAGGTGTATGGCATAGATAATGTTCAGGCTGGCGAAATGGTTGAGTTTGACTCTGGCGTTAAAGGCATGGTGTTGAACTTAGAGACTGATATGGTCGGCGTTGTGATCATGGGTGATGATAGCACTGTGCGTCAAGGTGATAAGGTAAAAAGAACCGGCGAAATCTTACAAACTCCTGTAGGCATGCCAATGGTGGGTCGTGTTGTTGACGCGTTGGGGCGCGCGATTGATGGAAAAGGCGAGATAATTACTAAAGAATATAGCCGCGTTGAAGTTAAAGCGCCTGGTATTATTGGTAGAAAATCTGTACATGAGCCTGTACAAACTGGTATTAAAGCAATTGATGCCCTGATCCCAATTGGCCGTGGACAGAGGGAGTTAATTATTGGTGACCGTCAGACAGGCAAAACAGCAATTGCTATTGATACTATTATCAACCAAAAGCCAGCACATTTGGCGGGTGATGAGTCTGAAAAAATCTATTGCGTCTATGTGGCAATTGGTCAAAAAAGATCTACAGTAGCACAGATTGTTAGGAAGCTTGAAGAGGCTGGGGCAATGGAATATACTACTGTGGTCGCAGCAACCGCTTCAGACCCAGCGCCTTTGCAATTTTTAGCCCCGTATACTGGCTGTTCTATTAGTGAGTATTTTAGGGATAATGGTAAGCATGCGTTGATTATTTATGATGATTTAACAAAGCACGCTGTGGCGTATCGTCAAATTTCTTTATTACTTAGACGTCCTCCAGGCCGTGAAGCTTATCCTGGTGATGTGTTTTATTTGCATTCTCGCTTGCTTGAGCGTGCGGCAAAATTATCAGATGATAAAGGTGGAGGGTCTTTAACGGCACTACCAATCATTGAAACCCAAGCTGGTGATGTATCTGCTTATATTCCAACGAATGTTATTTCGATCACGGATGGCCAGATATTCCTCGAGACCAATCTTTTCTACCAGGGCATTCGTCCGGCGGTGAATGTCGGTCTGTCGGTTTCGCGCGTTGGTTCTTCTGCGCAGATCAAGGCGATGAAACAGGTGGCCGGGTCAATCAAGGGTGAATTGGCGCAATATCGTGAAATGGCGGCTTTTGCTCAGTTCGGTTCCGATCTTGATGCGGCGACACAGCGTTTGCTCAATCGCGGTGCGCGGTTGAC
>CAJQOE010000028.1 GCA_905479885.1 uncultured Rickettsiaceae bacterium
TTATACGTCGTGATAATGTTCTAATGCGAATGATAAAATAGCCCTATTCTTCTTCGGTGCCTTCGTAATTTTTTAAACTACTAACTACCACCCTACTTAGAACTAACAAAGCGATAAGATTTGGTATACACATCAAACCATTAAAAGTATCAGCAAGTTCCCATATCATATCAACTCTGACTGTAGTGCCCACAAATACACAAATTACTACTGCTGCTCTAAATATCCCCATATATTTGACACCAAATAGATATTTAACGTTAGTGGCAGCAAAGTAATACCAACTAATAATTGTTGAAAATGCAAAAAACAATAGAATAATTGCTATAAAATACTTACCATTTACACCAAATACGCTACCAAAAGAGGCTTGTGTTAAAGCTATTGAGGTAATCCAATTTTGTGATGGACCTTGCATCATCTCAATATAAAATGATGAAGTTAAAATCACTAACGCAGTTAAAGTTAATATAATGAACGTATCAAAAAATACACTAAATACTGCTACTTCTCCTTGTATACATGGATGTTTTACTTGTGCTACTGCGTGCGCATGTGGCGTTGATCCCATTCCTGCTTCATTGGAAAATAAACCACGCGCTACACCATAACGCATTGCTTCACGTATTGTAATGCCTACAACACCACCAGCAACTGAGTCAAATTGAAATGCCAGCTTAAATATAGAAGCAATTGCTGGCAAGATATATTCATAGCGCATAAACATAATAAAAACGCAACCAACTATATAAATCACGGCCATTACCGGGACTATTGTTGCTGAAAAAGATGCAATTCTAGAAATACCTCCTTGAATAACCAGGCCAACCAAAAGCGCAACGAATACACCTATAATCCATGGCTCTGAACCAAACGCCACTTCAAATGCAAAGCCAATTGAATTAGCTTGCACCATGTTACCAATAAAGCCTAATGCAATGATAATGCATACAGCAAACAACACTGCTAATGAGCGACTACCCAAACCTTTATGAATATAATAAGCTGGCCCACCAATAATCTCATCACCAACTTTTGTTCTAAATTTTTGTGCTAAGATGCTTTCGGCAAAGATTGTACTCATACCAAAAAATGCACTGAGCCACATCCAAAAAATTGCTCCTGGTCCCCCAGAAACTATAGCCGTAGCTGCTCCTGCCAAGTTTCCCGTACCAACCTGTGCTGCAATAGCTGTAGTTAGGGCCTGGAATGAACTAATGCCCCCAGCAGAATCAGTACCATTAGGTTGCTTGTGCATGCTGCCCAAGACATTTCTAATAATCTGTGGAAATAGCCTGAATTGAACAGCTTTTAAACGGATTGTATAAAAAATACCCGTGCCCAGCAAAAGAGCCAATAATATATAATCCCAGAGATACTGGTTAATTGTTAAAATAACTTCCATTGATTTAGGTATGAATTATGTAAAAAGTGAAGGAATTATATCAGAAGTTCTATAGAAAATCCATCAATTTGATTTTTGGAATAATGACAGCACACTAACCTGACTTACTCCAACTTCTACAAAACGATAACGCCATAATGCTGCTTTATAAGCAATTTCTGGTAAATCAGGCAATGTCGTCCCTTTAAATGCTGCAATGACCTCGGTCTGATCTGTAGATAAACTATAATATTTACCAAAATTCTTTTTAAATAACTTGATTTCCTGCTCTTTAAATTCACTATTAGCAAATGTATTAATCATAATCACCCCATCTTTAACTAGAACTTTTTTTACATTTTGTATAAATTCATCTGTTAAAAATGCAGGAGGAATATAATCTGGGGTAAAAGCATCTACAAAAACTATATCATAAACCTCAGACTGTGAATTTTTTACAAACTCATAGCCATCTTGAATAATAATATTATTCGTATCACTTGCATGAAAATCAAAATATTTTCTTACTATTTCTACTAAAACTGGATTAATTTCAATAATATCAAGCTGCGCGCGTGGAACTAGTATATTTAATGCTTTTGGCACGGTGGCCCCACCAAGACCAATCATTAAGATTTTTCTAGGCTGTTCTTTAATAAACAAACTCCCCAGAAATATTTGTGAATAATGAAAAATACTAGCTTTAGGATTATCTAACAACATACAACTTTGCAGAATTCCTGATGGAGGCTCGATAAAGGACATACAGCGCATATTTCCCTGTTCAAAAACCCAAACTGGACCAAATTCATTTTCTGTATGAGATAATATTTTTAAATCACTTTTCTTTCCAACAAAGACTGATACAGAAATAATGACAGCTGTTATTACTGCGGCTAATAATAATTTTCTTTTCATAGTATCACTATTCAATATTAGTAAGAATAATTATATATGGAACAGCAATAAAACCCAAGAAATTACTTAATCAATTCTGATTAATTACTCAACACTAATTCTACTTCACCCAAGCTTTTTATATTACTTTGGTTATCTTCTTGTAAAAACCTAATAAATTCGTCTCTGAAGCCCATAAAAGAAGACATTGGTTCTAAGTATGCGCTATCCAATCCGGAAAAATCAGTTGTTTCTTTTTCAACGGCTTTAAACAAAGATGTAGGTTCTGGCTCTTCGTCATCCAACTCTGGAAGAGCAACAACTTCTTTTTTTAGTGTTTTGAAAGAAGGTATGATTTCTAAGTCTTCTTCATCCAATTTCGGAAAAGTAATGAATTTTTCTTTAAATATCCTTAAAGGAGGTCTAGGTTGTAGATCTTCATGATACACGGGCTTACAAAGAAGCTCTGTTTCTGTTGGTAAGATGTAACGCACAATAGATGCAGAGTCAACAATGCTAACAGATGTATCACTTTCGAGAATTGTAATTTGATCTATATATTTTATATACGCCCATCCGCCTTTTCCTAAATCTACTACAAATGATCCGTTATTTAAATACTTACCTTGTGTTTTTAATTTACCAGGATTATCTTTTGGCACCGCATTAATGATAAACAAAAATTGATCGTGGAAATCAATCCATTCCTTAGACACTCGTACTTTCATACTCCCCCTAATTAATTACCTAGATCAAATTATAACATAAGATAATCTATAAAAATAAATTTTTATCAGGTGTGTATAATATTAATTCTTTGCTGACTTAATGCGATCTACAATTTCACCTCGAAAATGCCTGATTAATCCTTGAATCGGCCAAGCTGCTGCATCTCCAAGTGCGCAGATAGTATGACCTTCCACTTGTTTGGTAACATCTAATAATTCATCAATTTCTTCAACCTCAGCATTACCTTTAACTAAGCGCATCATAGTACGCCACATCCAACCAGTGCCCTCGCGGCATGGGGTACATTGCCCACAAGATTCATGCATATAAAATTTGCTCAAACGTGCGATAGCATAGATAATATCAGTAGATTGGTCCATTACGATTAATCCGCCCGTACCAAGGCCAGATCCAACGCTACGTAATGAGTCAAAATCCATAGTCACGGTTTCACATACGTCTTTTGGAATCATTGGCACAGATGAACCACCAGGTATGATAGCTTTTAAATTATCCCAACCACCGCGAATGCCTCCCGCATGTTTTTCTATTAATTCCCTAAGCGGTATCCCCATTTCTTCTTCGACGTTACAAGGATTATTCACATGTCCTGAAATACAAAATAATTTACTACCAGTATTATTCTCCTTTCCAAGTCCAGCAAACCACTCAGCTCCCCGTCTTAAGATCGTCGGTACAACTGCGATTGACTCAACATTATTAATTGTTGTTGGGCAACCATATAGCCCAGCTCCCGCAGGAAATGGCGGCTTTAAACGTGGCTGTCCCTTTTTACCTTCCAAGCTTTCAAGTAAAGCTGTTTCTTCTCCGCAAATATATGCACCAGCACCGCGATGTAAATAAATATCAATATCGTAACCAGAGCCACAAGCATTTTTACCCACTAACTTTGCAGCATATGCTTCATCTATAGCTTTCTGTAGAGCCATAGATTCATTATAAAATTCACCACGAATATATATATAGCAGCTATGCGCACCAATACCAACACTGGCAAGCACGCAGCCTTCTACTAGTTTGTGCGGGTCATATCGGATAATATCACGATCTTTGCAAGTGCCTGGCTCAGATTCATCTGCATTTACCACTAAATAAGATGGCTTAGGATGGTCTTTAGGCATAAAGGACCATTTCATACCGGTGGAAAAGCCAGCTCCTCCGCGTCCTCTAAGGCCTGAGTTTTTAACTTGTTCAACAATCCAATCACGGCCTTTTGCTATAAAAGCTTTTGTCTGATCCCAATCGCCCCGCTTTTTTGCAGCTTCTAAATATGGCGACTCTTTACCATATAAATTTGTAAAAATTTTATCTTTATCCGCGATCATGTTCTCTATTACCTATCAAAAAATATTCGGGAATTTTTACATCCACCACGTTATTAATTCCTGGAATAGCATTAAACACTATATACCATTCCCGATCTTTTATATAAAACTGTATATCTCTTGCCTCTATTTTATCCAATAATTTTTCCCAGCTACATTTTTTAGGCAAATGACCTTCGGATAAATTCACAAGTTGAGCCATCATATGGTTGCTAAGTAAATTAAAAATATTATCTGGTACTAGAATATTGCCGTTCTCAGAATTAAAATTTAATACGTCTATTCGCCACAAATCTCCGTCTTTCTTGGTCAACCAACGCACACTAAAAAAATCTTTTGTTGCTGATTCTGGCATATCAAACGAAACCGAAAAATTATCACGCTCTTTTTGATTGCATATTGCATAAATTTCTACAAAATCATGAATTTCGTCATTTATTTTACCGAATAATTCTTCATCACTATGCGATAATTCAGGATACGGCACAACGCCCGAGCACTTGCCAGAGCGAATGGTTTTATCAAAATTCATTTCTTTTTCAACTACGAAAAAACTATTACTGATATAATCAGCATTAGCAAATAGTGGTAACAAAAGGCAAGTCAAAAATAGAGTAAATAAATTCTTCATAATCTTATTAAGCTTTTTCTTTTTTAAAATTCTCGATAAGTTCTTGTACTTTTTTAGGATCTAAATTTTCATGATAATCATCATTAATTTGTACCACGGGAGCATCAACACAAGCCCCTAAACACTCTACTTCTGAAATGGTAAATAAACCATCATCTGAAGTTTCACCACATTTTGTCTGTGCGTGTTTTTCGCATGCTTTCATAATATCTTCAGCACCACGCAGCCAGCATGGCGTTGTTCCACAAACTTGAATATGATATTTTCCTACTGGTTTGAGGTTATACATAGTATAAAAAGTAGCCACTTCATAAACTCGCATAAAGGGCTCTGCTATATAATTTGCTACATACTCCATAGCAGCTACTGACAACCAGCCTCCATGTTGCCTTTGCGCCAAGTCGAGCAGTGGCAACATAGCACTCTTTTGGCGATTTTCAGGATACTTGGCTATTATCTCTTCTGCTTCTTTTAAGTTAACTTTGTTGAAAACAAATTCTTCTTTTTGCTTGATCATCTATCAACTTCTCCAAATACTATATCAAGGCTTGAGATAACAGATACTACGTCCGCCATTAAATGACCACGTGTCATGAAATCAAGCCCTTGCAAGTGAGCAAACCCTGGTGCTTTAATTCTACATCTATAGGGTTTATTGCTACCATCTGCATATAAATACACACCAAATTCACCCTTTGGGGCTTCAACCGCAGCATAGACTTCACCAGCTGGAATGTTATAACCTTCTGTATACAGCTTGAAATGATGTATCATATCTTCCATTGAATCTTTCATGTCTTTACGCTTTGGTGGTGAAATTTTGGTATCTAATGAGCGCACTTCACCTTTAGGCATTTTGTCTAGACATTGAGCAATAATTCTAACTGATTGATACATTTCTTCAATTCGTACTAAGTAACGATCATAACAATCTCCGTTTTTACCTACGGGTACATCGAAATCTATTTCCTCATATACTTCATATGGATTACTTTTGCGTAAATCCCACTCTATACCAGAGCCTCTAAGCATTGGACCAGAAAATCCCCAATCCATCGCTTGTTTTTGAGTAACCAAGCCAACGCCGACTAGCCTTTGCTTCCATACGCGATTATTATTAAGCAAAGTTTCAACGTCAGCTAGTTGTTTTAAAAATTGATTATTAAATACAGCTATATCTTCAAGCAACCCATCAGGTAAATCTGAAGCAACACCGCCAGGACGGAAATAATTCGAATGCATGCGTGAGCCTGACACGCGTTCGTAAAATTCCATTATTTTTTCACGCTCTTCGAAAAGCCAGAGTAGAGGTGTAGTAGCACCAAGATCAACTGCTTGCGTACCAATATTCATTGTATGATTTAAAATTCTAGTTAGCTCAGAAAATAATACACGAATATATTGTGCTCTTTTAGGCACTTCACATTTTAGTAATTTTTCTACAGACAAAGCAAATGCATGTTCTTGACACATTGGCGAAACATAATCAAGACGATCAAAATATGGGATCGCTTGTGTATAAGTTTTATGCTCGATCAGTTTTTCTGTTCCTCTATGCAGCAAACCAATATGGGGATCTGCTTTATTAATCACCTCACCATCCATTTCTAGAATAAGACGCAGAACACCATGCGCAGCTGGATGCTGTGGACCAAAATTAATAGTGGTGGTTTTGTTCTCTGCGTGGGTTTTATTTGTATCTTCCATAATTTATTTACTTCTCCGCCTTTTCGTCGCCGGGTAATTTATATTCGCCAGGCCCTTGCCACGGAGAGGTGAAATCAAAATTTCTAAATTCTTGTTCAAGCGATACTGGTTCATAAATGACTTTTTCTAACTTCTCGTCATACTTGACCTGTACATGTCCAGTCACTGGAAAATCTTTACGCAGTGGATGTCCTACGAACCCATAATCTGTTAGAATTCTGCGCATATCCGGGCAGCCATCAAAAACTATACCAAACATATCAAACGCCTCTCTTTCATACCAACAAGCTGCGCTATATAAGGAGGCTACGGAAGGAGCTTGATGCTCTTCATCCAATGCTATTTTAAATAATAAACGCTTGTTCAATTTCAAGCTAAGTAAACTATATACAACTTCAAAACGATTAGCCCTTTCTGGAAAATCAGCTGCAAATAAATCTGTCAATAGAGTAAAACGTAATGTATCGTTCTCTTTTACAAACTTCAATAAAGTCAGTAAGTCCTTGCTATTTGCACTGTAGGAAGCAGCAAACCCTTCTACCGAAATAGGCGTTATAACTAGCTCATTATTATTTGCAAATTCATCAATAATATGTGAAAATTCCATATCTTACCCTTTAAACTTGCTAGTTCTACGAATTTTTCTTTGTAGTTGCATTAAACCATAAATTAAAGCCTCTGCTGTTGGTGGGCATCCAGGAACATATACATCAACTGGCACTATTCGATCACAACCTCTAACAACAGAATATGAATAATGATAATATCCACCACCATTAGCACAACTACCCATCGAAATAACGTATTTAGGTTCTGCCATTTGATCGTACACTCTGCGCATTGCGGGTGCCATTTTATTCGTCAATGTGCCAGCAACTATCATTAAATCTGCTTGACGTGGGCTTGGACGAAACAAAAACCCAAACCTATCCATATCATACCTGCTAGCTGCTGCTTGCATCATTTCAACTGCACAACAAGCAAGACCAAAACTCATTGGCCATAAAGAATTTGCTCTAGCCCAACCAATCAAATCATCCACTTTAGCGATTACAAAGCCACGATCAGACATTTCATCTGCCAATAAATCATCTTGTGTCTGTAATATATTTTTATCTACAAGAGATTTATCCTGAGCTTGCAATATTTCTTTTTTACCTGCAAAAAACTTATCCTGCATTTGTGATGTTTCTTTTTTCATACTTTATTCCCAATCAAGAGCACCCTTTTTCCACTCATAAACAAAACCTAGTGTCAGCACTAATAAAAAGACCATCATTGACCAAAAACCTAATTGACCTATGGCTTTTAGGTTGATTGCCCATGGAATTAAAAATGCCACTTCGAGATCAAAAATAATAAATAAAATTGCAACTAAATAAAAACGAATATCGAATTTACCACGCGCGTCTCCAAAGGCATCAAAGCCACATTCATAACTAAGCAATTTGTCACGTTGAGGTTTTTCCGTTGCTAAAAACTTGGGCAAAATTGCAACAATAATGGAGACTATTGTTGCAAGCCCAAAGAAGACTGCAATTGGTAAATATTCAGCCAATAAACTTGTATGTGCTAGCATTGTTAACTTTATAATTTTTTTAGCATCTATCTCTTTAATTAGCTACACTAAAAACCCACCTTTATCAATTGCAAAATTTCTTTTAAAGAACAAACATTAAAAATTAGATAGCTTTTATGACAAAAATAAAGAACTGATAGCTAGTTATTGCAATTAATTCTGTAATAAAATACTAAAAAATACTTGAGGTTTTTTTATATTTCAGATACCATGCACGCATATAAGTAATCGTTCCTTAGTTAGATAATTATTAAACTTATGAAAAACTTACTAGTAACTTTAGTGATTTTTACAATAATTCTTGTTAAAGCAGAGTATAGCTTGGCCGCGGAACATATCCCTTTACTTAAAACCGCAGATAAAACCCACAAAAAGCACAAAACTAATGATTTATTCAAATCCTACTTAGAACTAAGTAGCTTTAAACACAAAGTACTTTCGCAAAACTTAGCTAACGTCAATACACCTGGCTACAAGGCAGACGACGTAGAAATACCTAATAATTATAGCGATTTAGCCGGAGATGGAAAGTTAAGCCACAAAGTTAAAATGGCACGCACTTCCGACAAGCATATGGCAGGATCTCCTGCCTCAGAAAGTAAATTTTCAAGTCACAAGCTAAGAGACCCTTATGAAACAAAAATGAATGGCAATAACGTTTCTTTAGCGCAACAAACAACTAAATTATCACAAAATAAAAATGACTACACAGCCTCTGTTAAGGCTTACTCTACAACAAATGCTTTATTCTCATCAGTGTTGGGGAAATAATTATGCACAAATCAGCACAAATATTATTTGTAATCTTACTTAGTCAATTAAACTGCAGCGTAGCCTTTGCTGACAACCTAAAACAAGCAGTAGAAATTGCTGCACATGGTACCAGATTTCAGGCGGAACGTTTAAAAATAGCTGCTGAAAATCTTGCAAACGAAGATTCTACTGGCGCTACTCCGGGCGCTGACGCCTATCGTCGTAAAATTGTTTTTGCAGACAACAAGTATAATGCAAAATTAGGTACAAGAGTAATCACCACGAAAAAAGTTGATATTGATAATTCTGATTTCATTATGAAGTTTGACCCACATCACCCTGCAGCTAATGCCGAAGGTTACGTAAAATACCCAAATGTAACACGTGAAATTGAACGTGCTGACGCAAGCGAAGCCCAACGTGGTTATGAAGCAAATTTAAGCGTTATTGAAGTTAGTAACTCTTTGATGAATAAAACTGTAGAAGCAATAGGTAGATAAATATGTCAATTGATAGCATTGGATTATTAGCACAACAAAGCTATACGCAAATTCAAGATAGACCTAAATTAAATGTCACAGCAACACCTATAAGCAACGCCGTAAATTTTCATGATGTGGTAAACCGTGAATTTAACAGTTTTGCTAGCATGTCGCCAGCGCAAATACTTAATCATATACAAGCAAAGCAAACAGGCGGTGCAACAACAATAGGAGGAGTCGCGTCTTCATCTGGGCTAGCTGGTTCTGCTACTAATACACTACGTAGCGCCGTTGCAAAACAAGAACAAACCGCAAGAAAATCCTTAATTGGCGAAGCTTCGCTTGTTGAATTATTAACCACAACTACGGAAGCTAAGAATGTTATGGATACAACCGTCCGAGTACGTGATAAATTTCTAGAAGCTTTCGACAAGGTAATGAATATGAGTATGTAACGCCTGTTATAAACTTGTACCAGCTGCAAAGCCAGAAGCCCAGCCCCATTGAAAATTATAACCACCTAGCCACCCTGTAACATCTACTACTTCACCAACAAAAAACAAACCAGGAACCTTGGTGGACTCCATGGTTTTAGAAGATAATTCTTTAGTATCAACGCCCCCTGCTGTCACTTCTGCCTTAAGATACCCTTCACTATCACTAATATTTGCTTGAAAATGATGAATAAAATCAGCAATATGTGCTAAACGCTTATTACTAAGATCTGTAATAGACTGATGAAAATCTGGATTATCTAATGCTAAATTATCAACCAATCTATTAGTCAAATAAGTTTTGAGGTAATTTGCGATAGTCTGCTTGCTATTTTTATCTACAGCAAACAATTCTTGTAAGTTTATATTAGGTAGTAAATTTATTGATATTTTCTCATTTGCAAATTTTTCTAAATATGATGAAATTTGTAAAATAGCGGGACCACTAAGCCCCTTGTGAGTAAATAATAATCCTTCAGCAAATTTAACGCCCTTATAGCTAACAGAAGAATAGTTAGACACCCCTCTGAGCTCTGTAAATAATGTTTTTTGCTTCTCAGAAACAATAAGCGGAACAAGAGCTGGACGCGTTTCTACTACGTTAAGGCCAAATTGTTGTGCAATCCGATAACCAAAATCGCTAGCCCCAATTTTAGGTATAGATAAACCTCCAGTGGCCACTATAAGAGATCTGCTAGAAAATACGCCTTGATCCGTTTTCAGTTTAAAACTATCACTCTTTGATACATCTATTACATTGCATGATAATTTAATCTCAACTTTATGTTTATTACATAAATCAATTAGCATATCGATGATTTGTTTAGAGGAACCATCACAAAATAATTGCCCTAACGTTTTTTCATGATAAGCAATATTATAAGATTCTATCAAACTAATAAAATCACGCTCCGTATATTGAGATAAAGCTGATTTAACAAAATGTGGATTTTGACTAAGAAAATTCCTACTATTAGTATGCAGATTAGTAAAATTACACCTACCGCCTCCAGAAATACGAATCTTCTCACCAACCTTATTAGTATGCTCTAGAACTAAAACTCTTTTACCATTCTGTCCTGCACTAATTGCAGCCATCAAGCCAGCAGCTCCCGCTCCTATTACTATCGCGTCGTACATTATCTCTAATCACTAAAATTTGCTTACTATAACGCAACTATGTATAATAAGCAAAAACATAACAACTAACGCGTAATATTGATAATGATTGAATATAAAGGAGAATGCCCTTGTGGCGTAGTGAAATTTAAACTTATTGGTAAACCATTATTTACCCAACATTGTCATTGCAATAAATGCAGAGAGGTCATGGCTTTATCAAATATAAATACTAATAAAGTAGCATATTCTTTCACAGCTGCATACATGACTCCTAATTTGGTTTTCTCAGCAGGGCAAGAGCAACTAAAAATAACCTCAAGAAATACATCGGATTTATTTCTTTGCCAATCTTGCAATAGTTTGGTTTATGGAATCTCTCAAGATCCAGCGAAACAAGCAGGCATAGGTGTCAATGCCCGAAACATACACTTTGCAAATAACAAACTTCCTCTGTGTTTTTTACCAGATAAACATATTTGGTATAAAAATCGAACCATAGACATTAATGATTATTTGCCAAAATACAAAGATACGCCAAGTGAACAATTTGGCACAGGAGACCTAATTGAATAATAGCAAAAAACCAAGTTTATCCCCTCGTAGACGACTGAATCATCACATAAAATTTTTATCAAAATGCTATCAAGAGTTTTTCTCTAGCTCGATAAGATTGGAAACAGTATCATTATATTTGAAATCAACTAATTAGTAACTTTTATGTTATCGACTATAGCCAATATTATTCTTCTTATCACGCTAGGCTTTGCTGCGTTTATTGTATTCCAGAGAATGCGTGGTGGTCATGCAAAACCAAAAAGCGCACCACCTGTAGATCCTGCAGCACAAAGCGCTTATAACAAAACTAATGTACCTATGGAGGAAGAAGTCGACCTAACGCTACAAGAAAGAATTGAACTATCTTGGCAGTTTTTGACTAATATTACAGAACAAATCATGAATCGTTTTTCTGCAAAAGACCAACAACAAGTATATAAAGCTGGTCAACAATTAGCAAAAAACGGCGCAAAGTATCAGCATGATGTACACCAAGAAGCCCATTTTACCCAACAAGTAATCAAAACTAGAGTGATACAACAAAACAAAGATAAAGACGCGAGCAGATCTCGATAAAATCTAGACTACGACTTATACGACTCTGCGCGCCTAGAGAAAATTACTACCATAAAGTATGTAACCAAAGCAAATAGACCTACATAAAATATTGGAAACAACTTCCACTCGAACTCACGCATAAACCAAAGACATATATAATTAGCCGGTCCAGACATTAACATAGAGCCAGTCGTATGCCCAAGCCCTACACCTCTATACCTCTCATTCGCACGGAATGCCTTTATTATCACTCCGTGCGCTAGACCGTTAAAAGGAGCTACTGAAATAGCCAATAACAAACAAGAAATCAAAGTCAAATTCATTAATTGATAATGAATCGAAGCGATCATTAATAAACAGGACATTAGGGTTAACACCAAACTATATTTTACTACCCTTACACTACCAAAACGATCGGCAATAAAACCTGATGCCAGCATCGCAATCCCAAACACAAGAACTATTATGACAGAAAATGTAGTAATGATTTTATGAGTATATGGCACTACCATGGGCAAATATTGCTTCATAAAAATAATAGATACTTGATAAGTTGCTCCAAAGCCGCCGGCTAAAAATACCACGCATATTAAAGTGAACCAACGTTTTCTTATAAAAGCTAAAATATTATGAAATTCCATTTGTTGTGATTTTGATTCGACAAAATCAGGAGTCTCTTCTAAAAATTGTCGAAAATACATTGCTAGCACTGCAAGAGGTGCGGATAATAAAAATGGAATACGCCACCCCCAATCAGGAAAAATAGAAGAATTAAACAAGTTGGTTGATGCAATACCTAAAAGCAAACCAGCCACCCCTGTGGACCTGGTGATCGCCGACGCAGTATAATGATATTTTTTACCCAGATGCTCTATTACATAAATAGCTGCACCATCATACTCGCCAGCAGTAAAAAATCCTTGAAAGAATCTACATATTATCAAAACATATGTACTCACTACTCCAATAGAATTATATTCAGGTAATATACCAATTAAGAGAGTTGGA
The DNA here is from genome assembly GCA_905479885.1 of uncultured Rickettsiaceae bacterium. Lineage (GTDB taxonomy): Bacteria > Pseudomonadota > Alphaproteobacteria > Rickettsiales > Rickettsiaceae > Megaera_A. Next base: position 13,246 of record CAJQOE010000028.1, read on the forward strand.
AAAGCTATACCTATCATGGTAATACGCAGGGCAATTTTTCTTCCATAAAGATCACCAATATGACTAAAAAACAGAGAACCAACTGGCTTGGCTAGATAAGCAAGTGCGTATATTGCAAAAACATACATAAGGCTAGAAATTTTATCCACACCAGGAAAGAATTTAGCTGCAAGGATCCCAGCTGAAAAACCATACAAACTATAATCATAATATTCAACTATAGTACCTAAAAAAGCCCCTGTGATTTTACTCTTGCGTCTTTTTGTCACCTTACTATTCTCTTGCGTGCTTTTAAAATAATATTCTGAATTTCTTTTACCGCCATATCAAAATCATCGTTCACTACTATATAATCATAATTCTTGGCATGCGACATTTCCTCTTCTGCTAACTTCAAGCGCTGCTCAATCACTTCTGAATTATCTTGCAAGCGCGCTTTTAGCCTGGCCGCTAAAACATTGATATCAGGTGGTGTAATGAATATACTAAGTGTTGGTCCTGTTGCTGTTTGGATTATTTGGTAAGCCCCTTGAGTATCTATGTCAAATAATACATCTTTACCTGCAGATAATATCTGCTTCACTGAATGACCCGGGGTGCCATAATAGTTGCCGTAAATTTCAGCTTGCTCTAAAAGCTCTCCCCGCTTAACCATTTGATCAAATTCTGCACGTGTTTTAAAAAAATAATGCACACCTTCTTGCTCACCTGGCCTTGCTTCTCTTGTTGTGACAGATATAGATAAAGATAAATTATTATCTTGCTCTAATAATTTATTAGCTATAGATGTTTTACCACCACCAGAAGGAGCAGACAAAATAATCATCATTGCTTTATTTTTTAACGAACTTGTCATATCATCAAACAATCAATTGCAGAAATTCACTGGGAGTATAGTTTCATAACATGAAAAAAACAATTATTATTACTGGAGCCTCAAGCGGCCTTGGAGCATCTTTGGCTATAAAATACTCTAGCGCGGGAAATAATTTATTTCTTTTTGCTAGGTCAGAAGAACGCTTAAACAATACAGCTATTATTTGCAAAAACAATGGAGCAAACGTAACTACTATTATTGCCGACGTTACTGATGCTAGCGCCATGCAAAACCATCTAAGTAAGATTACAGAGCAATACAGCGTGGATATCGTTGTAGCTTGTGCGGGAGTCTCGGCTGGTACCTTGGATGGACCAGAAACTCCAGCGCAGGTAAACAAAATTTTTGCTACAAATATTAATGGGGTTATAAACACCATCATGCCTTTGATACCGCATATGATTCGTAAACAATCTGGCAATATTGTGATTATTAGCTCAATGGCTGGACTGCTCGGCTTATCCAGTGCTCCATCTTATTCTGCCAGCAAAGGCGCCGTGCGTTTATTTTCTGATGCGCTTAATGGCTACTTAAAAACATATAACGTACATGTATCTAATGTGATACCAGGATATATCAAAACGCCAATGACTGCGGTAAACCAGTTTCCCATGCCCTTTCAAATAAGCGCCGAGCGAGCAGCGCACAAAATAATTCATGCAGTTGCGCGTAACAAAGGTGTTATTGCTTTCCCACTAGTCATATATCTAACCATGAAAATGCTTAATTTATTACCTAGCCGATTGATCTCCTACATCAACTCAAAACTGCCGGGCAAACCAGCTTTTGAAGAAAAATAACACCCTAAACTTAGTAGTAATATTTTTACAACATAGCGCTTTCTTAAAGCAAATATTATATAGTATTACGCATGCGCTTTATAAAATAATATGCTATACAGCGACAATGTTATTAATCAAATAACTAAATGAATTACTAATAAAAGGACGATAATGAAAAAAATTATATTAACAACTGCAGCTGTTGCTGTATTAGCGTCATCTTCTGCACTAGCAATTGAAAATGATTTCTTTGTTAAGGTAAATGCTGGTTATTCGAAAATGAATAAGGTTAAAGGCGCAAAAGCAAAGAATGATATGTTCTTCGGCATTGGTGCTGGTTATTACGTTATGGATAACGTAAGAGCTGACTTGACCTTTGATCATTTTGTAAATCCTACATTCAAGAAAGGTGGCAAAAAAATCAAGGGCGAAGTTAATACGCTTTTATTAAACGGATTTATCGACTTATTCGATATTAGCATTGCAAAAGTATTCGTTGGTGCTGGTATTGGTGGTAGCCAAGTCAAAGCTAAAGTTACTGGCGACGCAGTTGCTGCAAATAACGGCAAAGCTAAACAAAAATACAATCTTGCTTATGCTGCATATCTAGGTAGTTCTGTAGAATTTGCACCTGGTATTACTGGCGAAGTTACATATAGTTATAGAGCTATGGGCAAGACAAAAGAAATAAATAAAGTTGAGTATGAATTCAAGGGCCACAATGTTGGCGCTGGTGTAAGATTTGATCTGTAAAATTATTAAACTTTAGTAATTTTACAAGATTAAAAATCGGGATATCCTTATTGCACCCCGATTATTGTGTGATATTTTTGTTATAGTTTGTATTTATCAAGTTCAAAAACAATATCTGTAGCTTGATAAATACAAAGTAACTTGTTAGTATCCGTTGTGTTGGCTGCAGATAGTTTTTATTGAACAATTTGTAGTTATTATTATTAATTAAAACAGACTTTATAAATTAGAGGAAATTATGAAAAAAATTCTATTAACAACTGCAGCTGTTGCTGTATTAGCTACTTCATCTGCTTACGCTATGGAAGATACATTCTATGTTAAAGCACAAGCTGGTTGGTCAAAAATGACTAAGCAAAAAAGTATGAAATCAAAGAACGATGTTTCTTTTGGCCTTGGTGCTGGTTACCATGTGATGGATAATGTAAGAGTTGATCTTACTTTTGATCACTTTGTTAACCCAACTCATAAAAAAGGAGCTATAAAAGTTAAAGGTGAAGTTAATACATTACTACTTAACGGTTTCGTAGATCTATTTGATGCTGATATAGCTAAAGTATTTGTAGGTGCTGGTGTTGGTGTTGGCCAAGTAAAAGCTAAATTTAGTGGTGATACAGTTTTTGCTAACAATGGTAAAGCAAAACAAAAATACAACCTTGCTTTCGCTGGTTATGTTGGTACTTCATACGAGTTTACACCTGGTGTAACTGGTGAATTAACTTACAGCTATAGAGATATGGGTAAAACTAAAAAAGTTAAAGGATCAACTAATACTGTGCATTACAAAGGTCACAATGTTGGTGCTGGCGTAAGATTTGATATCTAATCTAGGCGTTCAACTAAAACGTTTAAAAAAGGGAAGGCTTAGGCTTTCCCTTTTTTTATGCAGCTTATACCTTGTGAACAACAATTTCCAGTGCGCAAGGCCTTAAGCAATAGCCCCTCATTCAGAGCAGTTCATAACATCTTTTTTTACAAATTTCTGGCTAGTACAAAATCAATAAAACCACAATCTTGCTTCTAAAGAAAGCTAAGATAAAATTACCCTATACTGCTAATGTTGCATGAACAACTAATATTGAATCTTCTGCAACGCATATTGCGCATCAGATGCATTACCAAATGTTTTGGCAAGTGGCCTAATTTTATCAAAATTTACTATGCCTTTATTAATCGACTGCAAGATACTACATATCACAGCTGCAGGCTCGGCGTTTGCGGCCGCAAGCCTATGCTCCAGGCGTTTGGGTTTAGAATCTGGTATCCTAATCAGCACAGTGCGATTATTCCCCCCATAAGAAATATGCGTTGGTGCCATGAATTTGCTATCCAAACGCAAATAATCATCTTTGCTTGGTAAAAAGACGCTTATATCCTCCAACACATAATGACATAATATCCGGGCATATTTCTCAACATCGCTATCTTCCACAAAATTCAGATGTATATGCATAGAGCTCCCATAATCATTGGCAAAAGGCTTTGAACTAAAATCTGCCCTTGCACCTAATGCTATAGTAGATTTTATAATAAGACTGCGTAACTCGCTGATATCTTGTGCGTAAAGTGCTATATTTTTCGAGGGCAAAAGATCTACTTCGTACTGATTTTGTCCTTTTTCTTCTTTGATTGTATATCCTATTTTTTGTGCTAATAAATCTATATTGACATTACCATGAATATAAAACTCGATTTCTGCTCCAATACATGGCGTAAGCTTCAACTCTTCTCTAAACTGTTGCTCTAGCTTACTTAAGAGATTGTATTGCTCTTGAATATCTGTTAATTTATTATCATTATTCATATAAATATGCGCTATGGAACTAGAGTTTATCAAGGACAAGGTTTATTATAAAATTTTTGATCGCACTTATACAGCATCAAGTGGGGTTTACAGCAAACATAAACACAAGGATGCAGCAAAATTGGCTATGGTTCAGCAAAATATCGAGAATATTAAAGCTGATTACAAGGCAGAAGAACTGGTCATCCTAAAGCAGGTACATGGAAATGCTGTAATATGTGCGGACAGCTCTGATTGCAAGCAACAATTAGAAGCTGATGGTTCTGTGACTACAGAAAAAAATGTGGTATTATCTGTACTTACTGCCGACTGCGTACCTGTACTGTTTGCTAGCGCAGATGGAAAAGTAATTGGCGCAGCTCATTGTGGGTGGAAAAGTGCCAAAAGCGATTTAGTCAAACAAGTTAGCTTAATGATGAAAAGCAAGAACGCTACAAATATAAAAGCGATTATTGGCCCATCGATTCAGCAAAAATCATATGAAGTAAGCGCAGATTATTATCATGATTTCATTAATGATGAATCAGCTTGCAAGCATTTATTCATAGCATCCAATAAAGAAAATCATTATATGTTTGACCTGAGCGGCTATGTAAAGCATAAGCTTGCACAAGAAAATATTGAGTTATTCTTGCATATAGATGATGACACTTATTCCATGCCTGAAAAATATCCAAGCTACAGGCGTAGCACACATGGAAAAGAGGCCTATACCCATAATATAATATCTACAATAATGATTAAATAATGCTAAAATTACTCACGCCAACTTTCTTTATGCAAGCTGAGAAATTGCTTATCCCGCTACTAGCTACATTGTTGCCTTTAGTGCTGGGCATTGGTTTATATTATGCATTATTTGCTTCTCCAGCAGACTACCAGCAAGGTGAAATGGTGCGTGTAATGTATGTGCACGTGCCCGCTGCTTGGATGAGCCTTGGTATTTATAGCTTTATGGCAATATGTAGTTTTTCAGCCTTAGTATGGAAAACCAGAATGTCTTATATTTTTGCCAAAGCTGCAGCTCCTATTGGGGCAACATTTGCTTTAATCACTTTAGTAACCGGATCTATCTGGGGCAAACCCATTTGGGGCACATGGTGGGTGTGGGACGCTAGATTGACCTCGATGCTAGTATTATTCTTATTATATATTAGTTATATTGCTATTATTAATAGCAGCTCTGGCAATATATTACGCGCTGAAAAGCCAGCCTCAGTTATGGCATTGATTGGCTTTATTAATATACCGATCGTTAAATTCTCTGTTGATATATGGTACAGCCTGCACCAGCCAGCTAGCGTATTAAAAATAGGCGGGCCTTCCATACATAGTACAATGCTACTACCATTAATGATAATGTTTAGCAGCTTTATTATCTATTTTATCTTAGCATTACTTATGCGCAGTAAAACCATAATGAATAACTTGAAACAAAGGAAAAACTAAATGACTTATGTTGTAACCGATGAATGCATAAAATGTAAATATACAGACTGCGTAGAAGTATGCCCAGTAGATTGTTTCTATGAAGATGAGCTAATGCTTGCGATCAATCCAGATGAGTGTATAGATTGCGGAGTGTGCGTGCCTGAATGTCCAGTTGGCGCCATAAAAGAAGAATCCGCAGAACTCATAGAATGGATGGAACTCAACAAGGAAATTTCTGACAAAGGAATAAATATCACCTTAATAAAAGACCCGCTACCAGATGCAGATAAATATAAAGATGAAAAAAATAAATACGAAAAATATATGCGGTAAAAAGCGGCGCTACACTACCGCTAAAATTTCTTCAATTGAATTGCAAATAACTCTTAAATCTTCTGGTCTTGAAAGCGAATGATTTGCCCCTTTTATTAATTTCAATACTACTTCCTTTGCTACTATCTTAGCAGCTGCGCGCTCGGAAATAGTGTATGGAACGTCAATATCTCCCATGCCATGAATTAGATGTACTGGACATGAAATATCTATCGACTTTTTATTTAACAACAAATATTTACGACTATCTACAACAAGATTATAACTCACAGGGTATGCATTACTACAATTAGGATCGCTGCCAGTAATGTTTACTATACCATCCTTTACCAAATTTTCTTGTTGCTCTTGAGTTATTTTATTCCACATTAATTCTTCGGTAAAATCTGGCGCAGCTGAAATACCTATCATACCAATAATTCTTTGCGAATTTTCTATAGATTTTAACATAGTAATCCATCCACCCATACTAGAACCGATAAGAATAACAGGTCCATCACATAGATTATCTATTACTAAATTTAGCCCTTCAATCCAACTAGTAATTGTTTGATCTACAAACTCACCAGACGAATTACCATGTCCAAAATTATCAAATCTAATAAAATTATAGCCATGCTCTTTGCAGTATTTTTCAATATATACAGCCTTAGTTCCATTCATATTAGACATTAATCCATGATGAAAAATCAGAAAAGGGGCTTTCTTTTTTGAAGCATTCAGTTTATGATAAACAATAAACTTTTCTTGGTTTTTGCTATATAAAATATCCATATATCTAAAGATGATTCATGACTCAAGATAAAAACTACCATAAAAAAACAATTCTGCAAGTAGTACCAGCACTTATTTCTGGAGGGGTGGAACGCGGAACTCTGGAAATTGCAAAGAAGATAGTGGAAACTGGCAATAATTCGATTGTAATCTCAGCTGGTGGCCCATTAGTTGCCCCCTTGGAAAAAGCTGGTTCTAAACATATTATTATGAATGTTGCTAGCAAAAACCCTATAACCATATGGTGCAATGCTAGAAAAATTTCTAATATTATCCGAGAATTCAACATTGATATTGTGCATGCAAGATCGCGCGCGCCAGCTTGGAGCTGCTATATGGCAGCTAAAAATACTGGTATAAGATTAATTACTACTTTTCACGGCATCTATAATTTTAAAAGCAGTATAAAAAAATACTATAACAGCGTAATGACAGAAGGACATAAGGTTATTGCGGTATCAAACTTCGTAAAAAAGCACATTATTGACAATTACAAAATTGATGAAAAAAAAATCACTGTCATTCATCGTGGAGTAAACCACAATGATTTCTCCCAAAAGAAATTAACTACAAAGCTTATTACGAATTTTAGGGATAAATATAAAGTACCGAATACGCCCGTGATCCTGCTTCCCTCACGCATGACCGAATGGAAAGGCCATATGGTATTGATTGATGCACTAGCAAAAATCAAAGATTTGAATTTTTATTGCATTATGGCGGGCGATTTAGCAAAACACCCAGCTTATGTTAGCCGTATCAAAGATAAAATTCATCAATATAAAATTCAAAACCGCATTCAATTATTTGGCAATGAGCCCAATATGGTGGCGTTATATGGCATTTCGGATATTGTTCTTTCTACTTCAATCGAACCAGAAGCCTTTGGCCGTACGATAATTGAAGCTCAATCGATGGAAAAAATTGTAATTGCAACTAATATTGGCGGTGCTTGTGAAACTATCGAAGATGGCGTGACCGGATTTCATGTGCCACCAGGAGATAGCGATGCTCTCTCTGAAAAAATTGCATATTGTTTATCTATCATTGGCTCACAAGAGTCACGAGATATGACTAGCAAAGCTAGAAAAGCTGCTACTGATAATTTTTCATTAGATCTTATGCTAAAAAGTACACTTTCTATATATGATGAGGTAGACTAAACCACAGAGCACATAAACATTATGATTTAAACTAATGCGCATATTATTTATCCATCCTAATTTCCCAGGACAATTTAAACATATAGCCGCGCATCTAGCAAAAAATCCTAATAATGAAGTAATATTCGCCTGTACTTATACTAATAAACTTAGTATTCCTGGCATTCGTACAGTTATCTCACGCCCAAAATCATCTCCATCTAATAGCACTACACATTGCTATTTGACTAGTTTTGAAAAAGCTGTTTACAGCGCACAAAGCATGTGGAGAGTATGTAATAAATTAAAGCAGTCTGGTTTTATTCCTGATGTTATCTATGCACATCCTGGCTGGGGGGATGGCATGTTGCTCAAAGATATATATCCTAACACACCATATATAGCCTATATGGAATTTTATTATCATGCATTTGGCGCAGATGTACATTTTCACCCAGATGAAAAACTGAGCCCAGACGGAATAGCTAAAATTAGATTAAAAAATGCCACTAACCTAATTAATTTAAGCTCTTGTGATTGGGCTATTTCGCCAACGCATTGGCAAGCTGGCCTGCATCCCAGCGATTTTAATCATAAATTCTCTGTAATACATGAAGGTATTGATACTAACGATTTAACGCCTAAAGAAAGCGACACAAAGCTAATATTACCAAGTGGTATCAAGCTGCCTGCAAATGCAGAAATTGTTACTTATGCCGCAAGGAACTTTGAACCTTACCGAGGCTTTGAACAAGTCATGCGGTCCATTAATTTAATAATGAAACAACGCCCTAATGCACATTTCCTTATGATTGGAGGTGATGACGTAAGCTATGGCAGTAAATTACCAAATGGTCAAACTTACCGACAGAAAATGTTGCAGGAAATAGACCTAGATGCAAAGCGTCTACATTGGTTTGGGAAGTTACCATATGATAAATATCATGAACTACTAAAACACTCAATGGCACATATTTACATGACAATACCATTTGTACTTTCCTGGTCTTTATTAGAAGCTATGGCCATCGGATGCCCTATAGTAGCATCTGACACTGCTCCAGTGATTGAGGTAATACAAAATGGTGAAAATGGTCTGCTTGCCGATTTCTTCTCCCCTGAGCAAATCGCCAAACACGTAATTACCTTACTAAGCGATCCAGCGCTAAGAGATCACTATTCCACCAATGCAAGAAAAACTATTCTACAAAAATATAGTACAAATCAAATTTTGCCACTATACGAAGAACTAATAACAAATATTGCCAACGGTGATCTCTGCGCTGCTAAGCAATTAGCACCACCAAAAATAATTTGACAAAAGACAAACTCTTGTGATAAAAACTGCATAAGATTTCAGCCACGATATGCGAATAAATATCTAGCATGAATCACAACGGAAACCAATAACATCCTATACGGAAAAAGTGGGAATTTTATCGTATAGACTTGAATTTAAAGGCGAAGCTTGCGCAGCGTACTTTCGTACGTGAGCACAAGCGCAGACCTGCGAAATTCATGTATATACGATAAAATTCCCACTTTTTTTGCCTCTGTGGTGGAATGGTAGACACGACAGATTCAAAATCTGTTGCTCTTCGGGGCGTGCCGGTTCAAGTCCGGCCAGAGGTACCATCTTTTTCTAGTGGATGACATTCTTGCAAAGTTTTCTTTAAATGCCCAGTTTGTACATGTGTATATATCTGGGTAGTGCTTATATCTGAATGCCCAAGCAATTCTTGAATCACGCGCAAATCAGCCCCTCCTTCTAACAGGTGCGAGGCAAAACTATGGCGTAAAACATGGGGTGATATAATATCTGGATCTAAACCAGATTTAAGTGCTGCTTGTTTTAATAGAGTAGCAAAATTTTGTCTAGTCATATGTCCTTGGGAGGAATTGCTAGCAAAAAAATAGGATTTAGCGAATTGTGATTTGGATTTACAAAAATGCTCTCTTATTTGTAAATAATTAGCAATAGCTTGCCGTGCTTTATCGCTAATGACTACCATCCGTTCTTTGCCGCCCTTCCCTTTAACTAGGAAAGTAGACCTTACTTCCATACTTTTATGCCCACTAGTTATGTCTATAAGCTTCAAGGAAACTAATTCGCTTACTCGCAAACCACTTGCATAAATTAGATGAATCATCGCACAAAGGCGTACACCTTCTGGCGAAGGATCCTGATGACAAAATTCTAACAAAATGCGTATATCGTCTACAGACAAAACATAAGGCAACTTATTGCTATATTTAGGCAGATCTACTACTAAAGTTGGATTATAGTCTGTATAATTTTCGCTAATTAAAAAATTATAATAACTTTTCAGCGTAGAGATTTTTCTATTTATAGAGCGTGGAGATATATCTTTTTCAGTAAGAGATATAATATATTTATCTATATCTTCTGCAGAAGCAGCTAACTCTGTGATGCTCATTTTAGTTAAAAACTGCCGGTAATCTGATAAATCACGCTTATAACTGAGTAAAGAATTTTCAGCAATACCGCGTTCTGCAAGAGACATTTCTAGAAATTGTTCAATATATTGCATAGCATACATAGTATGTTGGAGGCCAGAGCCGGAATCGAACCGGCGGATAGAGGATTTGCAGTCCCCGGCATTACCACTTTGCTACCTGGCCATATAGATAGAACAGCGACTTAGTTTGTAATCAAAATTACCAAAAAAAGCAATAAGAAAGTTGCAGTATGGCTAAATACATAATCAAACTTACTTGGTCAGACAATCTTTCCTAGTCTACGTGAGTGCCTTCCGCCTTCGAATTTAGTTTCCAAAAATTTTTCTACCATTTGCAGGGAGACCTTGTCTTCTACTAACTTACTACCAAGAACCAGAACATTAGCATTATTGTGCAAACGTGAATACTCAGCCATATATTCATTTACGCATAACGCAGCCCGGATGGCAGAACTACGATTAGCAGCAATTGACATACCAATACCTGTACCGCATATTAATATACCTTTTGGCGCTGAGCCTTCGATAATTTCTTCTACCATCTTGTGCGCGTAATCAGGGTAATCTACCCTTTCATCATCATCTGAACCTAAATTCAAAATTTTCAACCCTTTTTCTCGCAGAATTTTGATAATTTTGCCCTTTAAATTCACACCCGCATGGTCACTTGCAATTGCTAAATCATAAATTTTCATTAAAAAACACTTTTTATATAAAAAAACACTAGCAGTTAGTATATAATAGCGTTAACTTATTGCATAATAATTTTATATAAAAATCATAAACGCGACATGAAGAGCTGTAGTTTTTTTATCTTATTAATATTAAGTCTAACAGGCTGTGCTATCACAAAAGCCCCAGCGCCCATTGAATACAACCACAAAGATGCAAAATTAAACAGTTCGACAGTCCCAACTCTCAATAATGATGGCACGGTTATTTCTAGTGGAACATTAGTAGAATCTCTACCTTCTGAAGTTATAAGCCCATATAGTGATGGCGATGATTATATTATTCCAGCAGCAAGCCCTATAGAACAAGATAAAAAATTTATCTATCATGAAGTAAGTGTTGGTGAAACTATCGAAGATATCGCCTTAAAATACGAGCAAACGGTAGACGAAATTACAATGCTTAATCAACTCTACCCTCCTTATTATTTAGATGAATTCCAAATAATCAAAATAAAAGTAAAAAAAGATGCTGTTCCAAAAATCGCTCCTAAGCAACAAGTAATAGCGCCAACTCCAAAAGCGCCAGACTTCATAACACCTGTAGCGGGAAAAGTAATTTCTAAATTTGGAGAAAAAACTGAATTTAGTCAAAATAAAGGTATTAATATTGAAGCAAAGGCTGGAACCAAAGTAACAGCTACCGCTGATGGACAAGTTATTTATGCAGATTATGACGCAACTTTTGGCTACCTAGTCATTATTAAAGTCGCTGGGAAAAATATTGTCACTTCTTATGCGCATTTAGAAGATATGGTTTTATCAAAAGGCGCTTCTATAAAGCAAGGTGATGTCGTAGGCTATGTAGGAAATACGGGCAAAGTAAAAACTCCTCAATTGCATTTTGGTATACGCGAAGGTAAGACTGCTAAAGATCCTCTGCAATATGTACATTACTAGGAACGAACAGATATGAGTATATTCATGAAAAACCTATCTTTGCTTATAGCAATATCATTTGTACTTTCTGGGTGTTACTCAATCGGTACTAGTAATAATTATAATAGTGAGCTTACCTGGGGTAAGTCACGCTCAAAGCCGATATATTTAAGCTTTAAAGATACAAAATCAACACCGTTCTATTTTATGCTGAGTAGAGACTCGAAAAAACAAGACTATGAATTAACTGTACGTTGGAAGAGTAACTCGAAGGGCGATGTATTGTTCAATGGTTATGATACAACGCTAAAATTTTTAGTTGATAAAGCTAAAATACTTACCTTTTCACCTGTAAAACGACCAAAAGTTGTTGCATTCAATTTGAATTCAAAGGGCGCTGAAGAAGAAGCTATCTTTTCTCTAAGTAGCGAAGAGTTTATGAAAATTGCTTATGCAAAAGATGTGACAGTGGAATTAACCGGAAGGCGTAACACTGTAATGGGTGTTTTCTCACGTAGGAACACTATTAAGGCCTTTAGAGATTTTGCTGAAACTAGCCTTTAGAACATGAATAATTTGCTGATATTTGGGTATGGCTATACGGCGGCATATATTGCATCTTCCTTAAATAGCAATCAGTGGAATATTATTGGTACAACAAGGTCACAAGAAGCTCATCATAATATTATTGAGTATAATAAAAACCAAATCAGCAAAGCTCTAGAAACAGTTACTCATATAATTATTTCTATTCCACCTTCGATAAAAGGTGATATAGTTCTTGGCGAGTTCAAGGAATTATTATTGGCAACAAAAAATTTAAAATGGATTGGTTACTTATCGTCTAGTTCGGTTTATGGTAATCATAACGGAGCATGGGTAGATGAAAATACTAAGCTTATACCGTTAAGTGAGCGTGCCAAAAATAGAGTTTTAGCTGAACAGCAATGGCTTGATTTTGGTAAACAACATAATATTAACACCAATGTTTTTCGTTTAGCCGGAATTTATGGGCCCAGCCGTAATGCACTAGAGTCAGTAACGGCAGGTAAAGCAAAATCTATCCTGAAAGAAGGTCAGTGTTTTTCGCGTATCCACGTAGAAGATATAGCTAATGTTGTTAAGCTTGCAATCAGTAATAATGCAACATCCGAAATATATAATGTTGCAGATGATTATCCATGCCCAACTTATGAAGTAAATGATTTTGCTGCAAAATTATTGAATGTATCCACCCCTTCTATGATTAAGTTTTCTCAGGCTAGTTTATCTCCGATGGCGAAAGAATTTTATGCTGATAATAAAAAAATTAGTAATAGAAAAATCAAAGCACAACTTACAGTAAAACTAAAATATCCAACATTTCGTGAAGGATTACAGTCGCTAATAGTTAGATAAAATTATGTGGATCTATATCAATTTTTAACTGATATGTAGATGGAATACGGGAATATTCTTTCCATAATTTTAAGTATTTTTGTAAATTAAAATCTTTATTAGCAATTACTAATATTTTGTAACGATATCTGCCCGATAATTTGAGCATCATTGCTTCAGCTGGACCCAGTGTGCGCGCTGAACTTTTTGGAGCAGCAGCAACAAATTGCTTAGCGCAAGCTAAGGTTTTTTCTGAACTCTTACCAGTTATAGTAATTGCTGCCATCTTAGCATAAGGAGGCATGTTAGCTGCGTTTCTTGACGATAACTCTTCTTGGATAAAAGTTTCTTCGTTGTTGCTAGCTAGCGCAGCTATTACTTTATGTTCTGGACAGTAGCTTTGCAGCAATACCAAACCTTTCTTATCCATCCTGCCTGCCCGTCCACCAACCTGGTGCAATAGCTGGAAAGTTCTCTCAGAAGCGCGCAAGTCTCCGCCTAAAAAGCCAACGTCCGCGTCAACTACTACTACTAAGGTTAGTTGTGGAAAATGATATCCTTTAGTAATAATCTGAGTACCGATGAGTATATCAATCTCACCTTGTTCCATTTGGTGTAGCAATTCTTGCATTTTATCGAAGGACGCGCTTTGCTCTTTACTTACAATAGCAACTTTACTATCTGGAAAATATTGTTCTACTTCCTCTGCGATACGTTCTATCCCAGGTCCACAGAGTATTAAAGTGTTTTCTTCTTGGCATTCAGGACAAGTTTTACGTATTGGCGCAACCGACCCGCAATGATGGCATTCCAAACGATGCGACGATTTATGCATTACCATTGAAGCTGAACATGACTTACAATCAAACCTATGACCACAAGCTTTGCACAGCATAAGCGGAGCATAACCTCTGCGATTTAAAAATATTAATGCTTGCTGTTTGTTGTGTATGTTGTTTTTTATCGCGGTTATTACTTCTTCAGACAACCAACTGTTACGTGCCAGAGATTCTTGCCTCATATCTACTATTTTAACTGTCGGAAGAAAAGCTGCATTAAATCTGGATTTTAATTCCACAAAATGGTATTTGCCAATTTGTGCATTATGTATAGACTCAATAGAAGGAGTTGCAGATACTAATAATATTTGACATTGTTCTATATGCCCTCTGAGTACCGCCATATCTCTAGCATGATATAATATTCCATCACTTTGTTTGTAAGAGGGGTCATGTTCTTCATCCACTACAATGGTGCCTAATTCTTTATAAGGTAAAAACAAAGCGCTCCTAGTACCAATTATTGCGCGCACATCTCCAGAAATAATTCCACGTAAAATGCGCTTTTTTTGTGCCTTAGTGACCTGTGAATTCCATATTGCGGGTTCAAAGCCAAAACGTTCAGTAAAACGAGCTATAATTTGCTGGCTAAGTGCTATTTCCGGAAGCATAATAAGCACCTGTTTACCAAATTTTATTTGTCGTTCTATTGCATGGAAGTAAATTTCTGTCTTGCCAGAACCAGTAACACCTTTTAGTAATATTGGTTTTGTAGAGCTTTGCAATTGGTTAAGAATTAACTGTTGTTCATCTGATAAAATATGTAAGTTAGAATTGATTGTGATTTCTTGTTTTGCAATCTTTATAGGTGTCTCGTTAATATTTACAGGTAACACTAATTTGGCTACAGTACCCAGCTCTGTTAGATAATAGTCGCTGGTTTTTTTTATTAAATTAATAATATCGAGACTAATTTTCGCAGGAGATAATGCTGACTTTGCTTTTTTTAACGATTTACCAGAGTTAATACAATTAATTTCCCAAACAATCCCTGTTAATTCAACGTTTCTAAAAGGAACAATGATTAATTCTCCAATAAAGTGATTATCCTCTGAAGAGTAATCTAAAGGGAACAAACTAATTTTAGGAATTAATACTTTTATTATCTGCACAGTCTTGAACACCGAAATATATCTCTTGCTAAATATAAGCATACTCCGTTTCTAAAGCTAGTCTAGAAAGCAAATTCTAGAAGAAATTTTCTTGCACAACAAATAGTATTAATATATATTATTATGTAAAATGTAATCAGCTATTGACCCCTTTAAGGATAAAATTGTAATCAAAATTGACCCCCTAAAATGGCAATAATATATCCTTCATAAAAAGTTAAT